>CAMLJW010000001.1 GCA_946480485.1 uncultured Streptomyces sp.
GCCCACTACGACCACGGCAAGCGCGAAGATCCCGGCGAGCAGCGCGATCGGGAGCTTGCGGTTCACATCGGTGACGGAGTACTGGATGTCCTTGGGGGCATCGGGCGCGTACGCCACGATCACCTGCTGACCCTCGTTGAGCTGCCGCGGCGAGTCCCGCTGGACGACTTCTGTGAAGGTACGGCCCTTGTCCTTGCCGGTGTCCACCCGGACCGTCGCCTTCTTGCAGGTACCGGTCGCCTGCTGCTGCGCGGAAGAGCCCTCGGCGGTGGACGTGTTGCCGGTCGGGGTGTCCGCCGACGCGTTGACGGACTTGCAGTCCACCTCGTCGACTTCGGTCACCGTGGCCTGCTGGGTCTGACGGTCGAAGCCCACACCGGTGCGTTCGTGCGCTGGAGCGCCGCCGGGCCAGAGCACCACAAGGCCTACGACAACCGCCGCGGTGAAGGGAATCAGCACCGCGGCGATGACCTTGCGCAGGTGTTGAGACACGGGAGTGGCAGGGCCGTGGCCATGGCTGTGCGCATGGCCGTGGCCGTGGCCAGGGCCGTCACTGGAACCGTGACCATGACTGTCACTGGGGCTGTGCCCGTACGGCGGTTCGGACGGCGGGACGGGGGGCTCGTGTGGAGGCTGATGCGTCGAGGTCACCGACCGATCATCCCAAGAAGGGAAGGGGCCCACTGTTCAGCGCGCCCGATATCACGCTCGGGTGGCGGGACCTTTTGTACGCGCGGGAGCTCGGAGCACCGGGCTGAGAGGGCGCTGACCTCCGTCCCGTCGATGTTTCACATGAAACATCGACGGACGGAAGCCGCTGCGTCGACCGCTGAACCTGTTACCGGGTAATGCCGGCGTAGGGAGTAGGTCTCATGACCAACAAGGACATACGCACGCCTGCCTCCAGCCAGACGGACGGGGCGCCCGCCTCGCCCGAAAACGGTGAGGCCGGGAAGTCCATCGGCTGGCACAAGGCATACGTCGAGGGCTCGCGCCGCGACATGCGGGTGCCGGTCCGTCAAGTGCACCTCACCAACGGGCAGTCAGTCACCCTGTACGACACCTCCGGCCCGTACACCGATCCGAACGTCGACACCGATGTTCGCAGGGGCCTGGCGCCGCTGCGTGAGAACTGGATCACCGCGCGCGGCGACACAGAGGAGTACGCGGGCCGTCCCGTCCGCCCCGAGGACGACGGGATCAAGCACACTGCGCCGCGTGGTGGACTGCGCAACCTCGACGCGGTCTTCCCTGGACGCCCGCGCCAGCCGCGCCGCGGCTGCGGGGATGCGGCCGTCACCCAGCTCGCGTACGCACGGCGTGGCGAGATCACACCGGAAATGGAGTTCGTGGCGGTCCGCGAGAACGTGGACCCCGAGGTGGTACGCGAGGAGATCGCCGCGGGGCGGGCCGTGTTGCCCGCGAACGTCAACCACCCGGAGATCGAGCCGATGATCATCGGCAAGCGGTTCCTGGTGAAGGTCAACGCCAACATCGGGAACTCCGCGGTCACGTCCTCCATCGAGGAGGAGGTCGAGAAGATGACCTGGGCGATCCGCTGGGGCGCCGACACGGTCATGGACCTCTCCACCGGCCGCAACATCCACACCACCCGCGAGTGGGTGCTGCGCAACTCCCCGGTCCCCATCGGCACGGTGCCGCTCTACCAGGCGCTGGAGAAGGTCGACGGTCGTGCCGAGGAGCTGACCTGGGAGATCTACAAGGACACAGTCATCGAGCAGGCCGAGCAGGGCGTGGACTACATGACCGTGCATGCGGGCGTGCGCCTGCCGTACGTACCGCTCACCGCGAACCGCAAGACCGGCATCGTCTCGCGCGGGGGCTCGATCATGGCTGCCTGGTGCCTGGCGCACCACAAGGAATCGTTTCTCTACGAGAACTTCGAAGAGCTGTGCGAGATCCTGGCCGCCTACGACGTCACCTACTCGCTCGGCGACGGCCTGCGGCCCGGCTCGATCGCGGACGCCAACGACGAGGCTCAGTTCGCGGAGTTGAGGACGCTCGGGGAACTCAACACGATCGCCAAGCGTTTCAACGTACAGACCATGATCGAGGGTCCGGGACATGTCCCGATGCACAAGATCAAGGAGAACATCGACCTTCAGCAGGAGATCTGTGATGAAGCTCCGTTCTATACCCTCGGCCCGCTGACGACGGACGTCGCGCCGGCGTACGACCACATCACCTCCGGCATCGGTGCCGCGATGATCGCCTGGTGGGGCACGGCCATGCTCTGCTATGTCACGCCCAAGGAACACCTGGGCCTGCCCAACCGTGACGACGTCAAGACCGGCGTCATCACCTACAAGATCGCCGCCCACGCGGCCGACCTCGCCAAGGGGCACCCAGATGCGCAGAAATGGGACGACGCACTGTCCGACGCTCGCTTCGATTTCCGCTGGGAGGACCAGTTCAACCTGGCCCTCGACCCGGACACGGCCCGAGAGTTCCACGACGAAACCCTTCCGGCCGAGCCGGCCAAGACGGCCCACTTCTGCTCGATGTGCGGACCAAAATTCTGTTCGATGAAGATCTCGCAGGACATCCGCCGTGAACACGGCCGGACGCAGACCGAGATCGAGGCGGGCATGGCGCAGAAGTCCGAGGAGTTCGCAGCAGCGGGAAACCGCGTATATCTGCCCATCGCGGACTGACAAGCGGCCCTGAACGCTGGGTGAGTGGACGGAACCAGGCCCGGGCCGGAGTCGAGGCGTCTCCTCGGGCACCGGCCCACGACTTGGTGGTCGTGGGCCGGAACACTGGTCCGGCGTGTCGTTCTGGCTGAGACCAGGGGGCTCGTCGGGCCGGGCCCCTGGCCGGCTGCCCGACTCGGGTGGCGTCGGCTCGGACAGCTCTGGCTGACGTCACCCCGGCTCTGGCCGGCCGACTTGACCTGGCCGTTCCGACCTGGGCCGTTCTCTGTCCTGCCGCTCTCACTCCGGCTGGTGTTCCGGCCCTCCGAAGTCCGGGCTCGAGAAGTCCGGGCTGGAGAAGCTGGGGCGCGGCCCTGCCGCGGGGCCGCCGTCGGGGCTGCCGAAGCCCGGGCGGTTGTAGCCGAGTTGGGGGATTCGGCTGGTCGGCTTCGGTGGTGTCGTAGGGCCGAGGGCCGGCGAGCCCGGGTCGGCCAGTGCCTCCCGGAAGAACGGCATGATGCCGCGCTCCAGGAGGGCCTCGCGCCATGCTTCCCTGGCCCGGGTCACCTCCTCGTTGCGCTCACCGTGCGGGTCTGCCTGGAGCGAGCCGGCACCGTTGCGCAGGGCGGTCAGCAGCAGACCGACCGCGGCGATCAGGATCGCGGCCGCGGTCACGGCGCCGAAGACCCACCCGGTGTTGAGCAGTGTCTGGGCGAACGCCGGCTTTGGGTTGAGCATCTGCAAGAGGTAGCCGACGAGCAGGAAGATCGCCGCGGCTGTGCCGGCGAGGACGGGGGTGAGCACCGCCGCGACGGCGATGGCGCCCGCCCCGGCGGTCTCGGCGGCCTCCCCGGTGGCGGCGGGCCCCACCGCGCTTGTGCCCGGATCCGTGGAGCCGGATCCTTCGCGGACGCGGGGGGTGGAGGGCGCCGGCCGGCGTAGTTCCTCGCGGACCTTCACGTAGTGCTGGTATTCGGTCGCCGCGGCCGCCGTGATGAGAGCGGACGCGTTGAGCGCCATCGTGCGCAGCTGTTCGGGATTGAGCCGTTGGCCGACAGCGGCGAGTTCCGAACGGTGTGGCGTGGAGCGCAGCGCCTCATCGAGGATCCGCTCGTACTCTTGGCGGTCCTCGCTCAGTAGGTGCTGCGGAACGCTGTTCATGTGCATCCCCCGATGCTCCGTAGGGCTTGTGGCTCGGCATGCTGACGAGCCGTCGGGCAGAAACGGAGGGGAGCCTGCTACGGATAAGCCGATGGTAGAGCGGCGACGGCACACGGTGACAGGGGGTTCCCAGAAATAACTCTCTGGGCGGCACTGTCACGCGTGGGCAGCGCCTGCCCGGCAACGTTCAGCCGTCCAACGGCAGTTGCTGGACCAGTAGCTTTCCGGCCATGGTCACTCCGCCGTCCATGGCGATGGCCAGCCCGTCGGCGTAGACGTGCGGTCCCACGATCACGGGACCCGCGGCACCGTCGCTGTCCTCCGAGCCGACTTCGCCGAGGAGATACGGGATGGGGCTGTGACCATGGACGATGCGGGAGCCGCCGTACATGTCGAGAAGTGCGCGCACGGCCTGCGCGCCCCCGTCGTCGCGGAACGCGAAGCGCTTGGTGAACTTTCGGAAAAGGTCCCAGCACTCGTCCGCGTCGTTGCGCGTGAGGGCTTCTCGGACGGTGTCGTTGACCGCTTCGATGGAGTCGCCGTAGTCGAGATAGGCGGTGGTGTCCGAGTGCACCATGAGGTGCCCGTCCGCCACCTCCATCGCGTCAAGGCGGGACATCCACTGCAGATGGTGGTCCTGGAGGCGGTCCATGTCGGTCTTCTGGCCGCCGTTGAGAAGCCAGGCCGCCTGAAAAGTGGCCGTCCCCGCACCGGAGTTGACGGGCGTGTCGCCGAACCGCTTGGCGCCGAGAAGCAGCAGTTCGTGATTGCCCATCAGCGCCTTGCAGTAGCCGCCGGCCGCGGCGGCCTCGGCAGACAGCCGCATCACGAGGTCGATGACGCCGATTCCGTCGGGCCCTCGGTCGGTGAAGTCTCCGAGGAACCACAGCCGCGCGGTGCCCGCCGACCAGTTGCCGTCGGTGTCGATGAGCCCCTTCTTACGCAGCGCGGCGATCAGTTCGTCGAGATAGCCGTGTACGTCGCCGACGACGTAGAGCGGACCCGGCCCACCAGCGGCCTGTGGAACCCGCGCGGCTTCGGGGCTGACCGGCACCTGGATCGTGTCACCGCGGTTGATGACGGGCAGATCGCGCTGCGTCGGCGTGTAGCCATCCGGCTCCTCAGCCGGTTTGGTGTCCTCACCGGGGGGCGTTTGCTGCGCCTGGGGACCCGGCTGGGCGTGAGTAGGGGGCTGCGCATACGGATCGGCCCCGTGGACGTACGCCGGCACGCGGAAATCGCGCACCGTCGGCGTCCTCGCGTCGGGTCCTTGACCGGCCCCCTGAGTCATCGACCCCTCCACCACCATCGCGCCGCATCTTCACCGCATCGGACTGCCTGGTCGCAGCGGCCCGCGCTGTCGTCCGCCCATCATAGGAATGCGGATCGCGCCATGTGATGACCCAGGGGCGGTGAATCGGTGCAGAACCCCAGTTCACCGTTGTTTTCTCCCGAATTGGGAGGGGCTCTCCCCGGTGGATGTCACACCGAACGACACTCTGGATGTCACCCATCCTCCGGTGACCGCGGTGCGCTGACGGTCGTCCGCGGCGGCCGTCGCTCGGAGGAGGTCCGCACCATCAACTCCGTCGGTATCACCTGCTCGACCGGTTGGTCCGATTCGAGCCCCTCGATGGCGTCGATGAGGAGCTGGACCACGGCCGTGCCGATGCGGCGAGGTTTGAGCGAGAGTGTCGTGATGGGCGGCTCGGTGCTGGCGTACACGGTCGACTCGCTGCAACACACGAGCAGCAGGTCGTCCGGTACGCGCAGACCGTAACGGCGGGCCGCCGCGAGGAGGTCGGTGCCGTTGGGGTCGAACAACCCGTACACGGCGTCGGGCCGGTCGGGCCTGGCGAGCAGCCGGTCGGCGGCGACGGCGCCCGCGCAGGGATCGTGCGCGGGGTAGGCCTCGTACACCGGATCCTGGCCGACGCGCTCGCACCAGTGCAGGTACGCGGTCGTGGACAGGTGTGTGTACGTGTCCGTGGTGGTCCCGGTGAGCAGGCCGATCCGGCGCGCTCCGGCGTCGGCCAGATGGTCGAGGATGCCCAGGACCGCGGCCTTGTGGTCGTTGTCCACCCAGGCGGTCACCGGCAGCGAGCCGGCCGGGCGCCCGTCGGAGACCACTGGCAGTCCCTGGCGGACCAGTTCGCTGACAACCGGGTCGTGATCGGACGGGTCGATGACCACGGTTCCGTCCAGGGCCACGTTCGACCACACGTCGTGGCGCGAGGTCGCGGGGAGGACGACCAGGGCGTAGCCCCGGGCGAGCGCGGCCGAGGTGGCGGCTCTGGCCATCTCCGCGAAATACGCGAACTCCGTGAAGGTGAAAGGTTCATCCCCGTAGGTTGTGACCGTCAGGCCGATGAGGCCCGACTTTCCGGTACGGAGCGTTCGGGCCGCGGCGGAGGGGCGATAGCCCATTCGGTCGGCGACCTCGCGGACGTGGCGTCGGGTGGCTTCCGGGAGCCGGCCCTTGCCGTTGAGCGCGTCGGACACCGTCGTAATGGACACCCCTGCGGCTGCTGCCACGTCTCTGATACCCGCCCGGCCCGGCCGGTTGCCTCGACGGGAGGTCTCCGCGCGGCTCACCTGGTGCTTCCCTGCTGTTGTCATGGCGAGCCGATAGTAGGGCTCATGCCGCAGGGTAGTGCGGACGCATATTAACTCGTTGACAGGCACGTTTCTGCATGATCGAATCCGCTGAATTCCCTTGGAAACAAGGGTAGTTGATCGATTCAGCGGCTGTACGTCACTTGATGGTGCGCAGGGCCCCCAATGGGGCCGTGTTGCGAAGAGATCTCGACTCACCTTGACGAGGGATGCGCGCCACGGCGTGAGCCACCAGCGCGAGCACCAGTACGCGGCGCGCCCCCTGATGCGCACGCCTTCGTGCGCTGGTATCCGCGCAAGGCTGTGCGCCTGCGGTAGACGCCCGCGCGGTGCGTACGTGGTGGCTGCCCGGAGTGCGTACCTGGCGGTTTCGCAGGTCGTACGCAGTCCACGCCCCGGAGTGCGTACGCGGTCCGTCCCGAGCCATACGCAGGGGAGCCGAATCCTCTTAAGGTGAGGAGTATTGATAGCCGGTGTTGGTTGTCCGGTGGTGGTCATGAGGAGGACTGCGGTGAGCGAGACGAGCCCCAAGCTGCGCGCCGAGCTGGAGGGGATTCCCACGTACAAGCCGGGCAAGGCTGCCGCTGCCGGCGGTCCGGTGACGTACAAGCTGTCCTCCAACGAGAACCCGTATCCTCCGCTGCCCGGGGTGATGGAGAGCGTGACTGCGGCGGCCGGGGCCTTCAACCGTTACCCGGACATGGCGTGCACGGCGCTGATGAGTGAGCTGGCGGACCGGTTCGCGGTTCCGCTCACCCATCTGTCCACCGGCACGGGCTCGGTCGGGGTTGCCCAGCAGTTGCTGCAGGCCACGAGTGGTCCCGGTGACGAGGTGATCTACGCCTGGCGGTCCTTCGAGGCGTACCCGATCATCACTCGGATCAGCGGGGCGAGGTCGGTGCGGGTGCCGTTGACGCCGGGAGATGTGCACGATCTCGACGCGATGTCGGACGCGGTCACCGACCGTACTCGGCTGATCTTCGTCTGCAACCCCAATAACCCCACTGGCACTGTGGTGCGCCGGGCCGAGCTGGAACGGTTCCTCGACCGGGTGCCGAGCGATGTCCTCGTGGTCCTCGACGAGGCGTACCGCGAGTTCATCCGCGACCCCCAGGTGCCGGACGGCGTCGAGATCTACCGCGAGCGGCCGAACGTCTGCGTACTGCGTACGTTTTCCAAGGCGTACGGACTCGCCGGACTGCGGGTCGGCTTCGCGATTGCCCATGAGCCGGTGGCGGCGGCGCTGCGTAAGACCGCCGTGCCGTTCGGTGTGAGCCAGCTCGCACAGGACGCGGCGGTCGCCTCGCTGCGCGCCGAGGACGAACTCCTCGGGCGGGTCGGCTCGCTGGTGGCCGAGCGCACGCGCGTGGTGGAGATGCTGCGCGGGCAGGGCTGGACGGTGCCCGAGACGCAGGCGAACTTCGTCTGGCTGCGCCTCGGCGAACGCACACTCGCGTTCGCTGCCGCCTGCGAGCGGGCCGGGGTCGTGGTGCGGCCCTTCCCGGGGGAGGGCGTGCGCGTGACGGTGGGCGAGACCGAGGCGAACGACATCTTCCTGAAGACCACGGAGGGGTTCCGTCAGGAGCTCTAGCCCAAGCTCCAGCCCTGGGAGCGGCAGGGACGGACGGGCCGGATCGCGCAAGGGCCCATCCGTCCACGCACCACGCTCAGGGACCCCACCCCCCTCGAAGCCTCGAACGGCCATGCGTCATAATGCTTGTGAATGTGAACGCGTTCACAAGCTGCCCGTTTGATCCTGTGATGTATGTGACAAACGGCGCAAACTGCCGCTGTGACCACGACACGGCACGTAAGGAGAAGACGTGGACATCGCTTTGGCGCCGGAGACACTGGCGCGATGGCAGTTCGGCATCACCACCGTCTACCACTTCCTCTTCGTCCCCCTGACGATCTCCCTCGCCGCGCTCACGGCTGGCCTGCAGACCGCCTGGGTACGCACGGAGAAGGAAAAGTACCTCAGAGCGACGAAGTTCTGGGGCAAGCTCTTCCTGATCAATATCGCGATGGGTGTCGTCACGGGCATCGTGCAGGAGTTCCAGTTCGGGATGAACTGGTCCGACTACTCGCGCTTCGTCGGTGATGTCTTCGGTGCCCCGCTCGCCTTCGAGGCCCTGATCGCGTTTTTCTTCGAGTCCACGTTCATCGGTCTGTGGATCTTCGGCTGGGACAAGCTGCCGAAGAAGATCCACCTCGCATGCATATGGATGGTCTCGATCGGCACCATCCTGTCGGCATACTTCATACTTGCCGCCAACTCCTGGATGCAGCACCCCGTCGGCTACCGGATCAACGAGAAGAAGGGCCGCGCCGAGCTCACCGACTTCTGGCTGGTCCTGACCCAGGACACCGCGCTCACCCAGGTCTTCCACACCCTGGCCGCTGCGTTCCTCGTCGGCGGTGCCTTCATGGTCGGCATCGCCGCCTTCCATCTGGTTGGCAAGAAGCACATACCTGTGATGAGGACCTCGTTGCGGCTCGGCCTGGTCACCGTTGTCATCGCCGGTCTGCTCACCGCAATCAGCGGCGACTTCCTCGGCAAGGTCATGTTCAGGCAGCAGCCGATGAAGATGGCCGCGGCCGAGGCGCTGTGGGACGGCGAGGCACCCGCGCCCTTCTCGATCTTCGCCTACGGGGATGTCGACGCGGGCCACAACAAGGTCGCCATAGAGATTCCGGGACTGCTGTCCTTTCTGGCAAAGGAGGACTTCAGCTCGTACGTCCCTGGCATCAACGACGTCAACAAGGCCGAGCAGGAGAAGTACGGGCCCGGCGACTACCGGCCCAATATCCCTGTCGCCTACTGGGGCTTCCGCTGGATGATCGGCTTCGGCATGACGTCCTTCGCCATCGGACTGGCCGGCCTCTGGCTGACCAGGAAGAAGTTCCTGCTGCCGCGGCATCTGCGGGTGGGCGACGACGAAGTGCCGCATGTGGTGCTCTTCAGGAAGAAGGCGCTGGGCCCGAGGCTCACCAGGTGGTACTGGCGTATCGCGATCCTGACCCTGGGCTTCCCTCTGATCGCCAGTTCGTGGGGCTGGATCTTCACCGAGATGGGCCGCCAGCCGTGGGTCGTCTACGGCGTGCTGCAGACCCGGAACGCAGTCTCCCCCGGTGTCTCCCAGAGCGAGATCCTCACCTCGATGATCGTCTTCACCTCGCTCTACGCGATCCTCGCCGTCGTAGAGGTCAAGCTGCTCGTGAAGTACGTCAAGGCCGGACCGCCCGAGCTCATCGAGGCCGACCTCAATCCGCCCACCAAGATCGGCGGCGACTCCCGTGACGCCGACAAGCCGATGGCCTTCTCCTACTAGGCCAAGGGAGCTGCACAGTCATGGAACTCTACGACGTCTGGTTCGTTCTCATCGCCGTCCTGTGGATCGGCTATTTCTTCCTGGAAGGCTTCGACTTCGGGATCGGCGTCCTCACCAAGCTGCTTGCCCGTGACCGGGCCGAGAAGCGGGTGCTGATCAATACCATCGGTCCGGTCTGGGACGGCAACGAAGTGTGGTTGCTCTCAGCGGGCGGCGCGACCTTTGCCGCCTTCCCTGAGTGGTACGCCACACTCTTCTCCGGCTTTTATCTGCCGATGCTGTTCGTCCTGATCTGTCTGATCGTGCGCGGGGTCGCCTTCGAGTACCGGGCGAAGCGGCCGGAGGAGCACTGGCAGCGCAACTGGGAGGCGGCGATCTTCTGGGCCTCGCTCATCCCGGCGTTCCTATGGGGTGTGGCCTTCGGCAATATCGTCCGGGGCGTGAAGATCGACAAGAACATGGATTACGTGGGCAACCTCTGGGACCTGCTCAACCCGTACGCGCTCCTGGGCGGGCTGGTGACGCTGGCGCTGTTCACCTTCCACGGCGCGGTGTTCGCGGCGCTCAAGACCGTCGGGGACATCCGGGAGCGGGCGCGGAAGCTTGCGCTGCGAGTCGGCCTGGTGACTGCTGCGCCGGCGCTGCTCTTCCTGCTCTGGACGCAGATCGACAGCGGTGACGGCAAAAGTCTGGTCGCGATGGTCGTGGCCGTGGCCGCGCTGGTAGCGGCCCTCGCGGCGAACCAGGCAGGGCGCGAGGGATGGTCGTTCGCCCTGTCCGGCGTCACCATCGTGGCGGCCGTCGCGATGCTCTTCCTGACGCTCTTCCCGAACGTCATGCCGTCCTCGCTCAATGACGACTGGAGCCTGACGGTCACCAACGCCTCGTCGAGCCCCTACACCCTGAAGATCATGACATGGGGTGCGGGGATGGCGGCGCCGGTGGTGGTTCTCTACCAGTCGTGGACGTACTGGGTATTCCGCAGGCGGATCGGTACTCAGCACATCGCCGAGGCAGCTCACTGAGTTAGTCGAACCGAAGCGCATGTTTCACGTGAAACATGCTCACCGAACCCGAGGGGTGCGTTTTCCCTCGAAGCGTCCTGCTGAGTCAAGGGTGTGTTTCACGTGAAACCAATTGACCCGCGACTGCTGCGGTACGCCCGCGCCACCCGCCTCTTTCTGGGGACCGTCGTCGGTCTGGGAGCCGCCGGGGCGGCGCTGGTCATCGCCCAGGCGATGCTCATCGCCGAGGTGGTAATGGGCGTCTTCCAGTACGGGTGGGAGGTCGCCGAACTCCGTACGCCACTCTGGCTGTTGGTGGCGGTCGCGGGTGGCCGGGCGCTTGTCTCCTGGCTCACCGAACTCGCCGCGCACCGGGCAAGCGCGGCGGTCAAGTCGGAGCTGCGCGGGCGGTTGCTGGAGCGTGCGGGCGCGTTGGGCCCGGGGTGGCTGAGCGGGCAGCGGACAGGGTCACTGGTCGCACTCGCCACCCGCGGGGTTGACGCGCTGGACGGCTACTTCTCACGTTATCTCCCCCAGTTGGGTCTCGCGTTGGTGGTGCCTGTTGCGGTGCTCGCCCGTGTCGTCACCGAGGACTGGGTGTCTGCGGCGATCATCGTCGGCACGCTGCCCCTCATCCCGGTATTCATGGTGCTCATCGGCTGGGCCACACAGTCCCGCATGGACCGCCAGTGGCGGTTGCTCTCGCGGCTCTCGGGACACTTCCTGGATGTGGTCGCGGGACTGCCCACGCTCAAAATTTTCGGGCGCGCCAAGGCTCAGGCAGAGTCGATCCGGCAGATCACCGGCGAGTACCGGCAGGCGACCATGCGGACCCTGCGGATCGCCTTCATCTCGTCCTTCGCCCTCGAGCTGCTCTCCACACTGTCGGTCGCGCTGGTCGCGGTGACCATCGGGATGCGGCTCGTCCATGGCGAGATGGATCTGTACGTGGGTCTGGTCATCCTCGTCCTCGCCCCGGAGGCGTATCTGCCGCTGCGCCAGGTGGGCGCGCAGTACCACGCGGCGGCGGAGGGGCTGGCCGCCGCGGAGGAGATCTTCGCGGTGCTGGAGACGCCGCTGCCGGTATCCGGGGCCGAGCGCCTCGGCGAGCCGGCACTGTCGTCGTCCGGTGGAATTCGCTTCGAGGAGGTGACCGTCCGGTACCCCGGGCGGTCATCGGACGCGGTGTCGGACCTGTCCTTCGCGGTCGAGCCCGGTGAGACGGTGGCGCTCGTCGGCCCCAGTGGGGTGGGCAAGTCGACGCTGTTGAACGTGTTGTTGGGGTTCGTGGAACCCACGTCGGGACGAGTGCGGACCGGGGGAGTCGACCTCGCCGACGTCGACTTGGAGGATTGGCGGTCGCGCGTCGCGTGGGTGCCGCAGCGGCCGCATCTGTACGCCGGGTCGATCGCCGAAAACATACGGCTGGCGCGACCCGACGCGGACGACTTTGATGTGCGCAGGGCGCTGGGTAACGCGGGCGCCCTCGAGTTCGTGGACGCGCTGCCGGACGGGGTGCGGACGGTGCTCGGCGAAGAGGGGTCCGGGCTGTCCGCGGGGCAGCGGCAACGGCTCGCGCTGGCCCGTGCGTTCCTCGCGGACCGGCCCGTGCTCCTGCTCGACGAGCCCACCGCCTCGCTGGACGGAGAAACCGAGGCCAAGGTCGTGGAGGCGGTTCGGCGCTTGGCGGTGGGGCGGACGGTGCTGCTCGTGGTGCATCGGCCGGCGTTGCTGGGGGTGGCCGACCGGGTGGTGCGGCTGGAGCCCGGAGCACCCGTCGAGGTATCCGGTTCTGCGTCCTTTGGTGGTGCGAAGGTGCTTCGCCCTCGCCCTGCTGAAGTGCTGGCGGCGACGCCCACGCCCGAGGGCAAGGTCCCGTTCATCCGGGAGGCGCGGGGCGGCGTACTCAGGCGCGTCCGTGCCATGGCCGGGCCTCGGCGTGGCAGGCTCGCACTGGCGCTTCTGCTCGGCAGCCTCGCGCTCGGGTGCGCCGTCGGGCTGATGGCCACCTCCGGGTGGCTGATTGCACGAGCCTCGCAGCAGCCCCCCGTGCTGCATCTGATGGTCGCCGTGACGGCCACGCGGGCGTTCGGGATCGGACGGGCCCTCTTCCGGTATGCCGAACGGCTGGTGTCGCACGACGCAGTGTTGCGCATGCTGGCCGACATCCGGGGCGCCGTATACCGGCGGCTCGAACGGCTCGCTCCCGCGGGGCTGCGGAGCGCCCGTCGCGGTGACCTGCTCTCACGGCTCGTCGCCGACGTCGACGCACTGCAGGACTACTGGCTGCGTTGGCTGCTGCCCGCATCGGCCGCCGTCGCCGTGTCGGCCGCGTCCGTGGGGTTCATGACCTGGCTGCTGCCCGAGGCCGGAGCCGCTATCGCCCTGGGCCTGCTGGCCGCAGGGGCCGGTGTCCCGCTGGTGACGGGCGCCGTCGCTCGCCGCGCGGAGCGCCGACTGGCCTCCGCACGGGGCGTCCTGGCAACCCGCGTGGCCGATCTCCTCACCGGAACCGCCGAGTTGACCGTCGCCGGTGCACTGCCCGCGCGTACCGACGAAGCCCGGCGGGCCGATGCCGCACTTACCCGCATCGCGTCGCGCACCGCGACCGCCACCGCGCTCGGCGACGGGCTCACCGCACTCATCTCCGGGCTCACCGTGGCCGCCACCGCGCTCCTCGGCGCTCGGGCGGTCGCCGACGGACGCCTAGACGGCGTGCTGATGGCCGTCCTCGTCCTCACCCCCTTGGCCGCCTTCGAGGCCGTCCTGGGGTTGCCGCTCGCGGTCCAGTACCGGCAGCGGGTCCACAAGAGCGCGGAGCGTGTGTACGAGGTCTTGGACGCCCCCGATCCCGTACGCGAACCGGAGCGGCCGTGCCAGGCGCCCGCGTCGCCGTTCCCCCTCGTCCTCCAGGGGCTGGGCGCTCGCCACCAAGGGCAGGATCGGGACGCGCTGGCCGGCCTCGACCTGACCCTCGAACGAGGGCGCAGGATCGCCTTCGTGGGGCCGTCCGGAGCCGGCAAGACGACCCTCGCGCAGGTGCTTCTGCGCTTCCTGGACGCGGACGCGGGGACGTACACGCTGGGCGGCGTGGACGCATACGCCCTGGACAGTGACGACGTACGACGCCAGGTCGGGCTCTGCGCGCAGGACGCGCACCTCTTCGACAGCTCGGTTCGCGAGAACCTGCTGCTCGCCCGGAAGGACGCCTCCGAGGAGGAACTGCGTGACGTACTCGGGCGGGCACAGCTGCTCGACTGGGCCGACGGGCTGCCGGACGGACTCGACACGCTCATCGGCGAACACGGCGCGCGGCTGTCAGGCGGGCAGCGGCAGCGGCTGGCACTGGCCCGCGCGCTGCTCGCCGATTTCCCGGTCCTCGTCCTCGACGAGCCCGCGGAGCACCTCGACCTCCCGACGGCAGACGCGCTTACCACCGATCTGCTCGCTGCGACCGAGGGCAGCACGACGCTGTTGATCACGCACCGGCTGGCGGGTCTGGAGGCCGTCGACGAGGTGATCGTGCTGGCGGAGGGACGCGTGGTGCAGCGAGGTTCGTACGGCGAGCTGGCCGTCGCGGACGGCCCGCTGCGGGAGATGCGGGAGCGGGAGAACGAGACGGAGCAGTTGATGGCGGTGCGCTAACGCACCGCGGTTGCTGCAGGCCATGCCTCCGGTGCGAGCCGCTGTGTGGACCAGTCCCCCAAGCGGTCAGCTGAAGTGCCCCGGATCGGGGCCCTGTTCGGAGCAGCACGGTGGTCCATCCGTGGCGCCCTGTCCCCCAGGCGTACGCCTTGAACAGGCTGGGGCCACCGATGCAGGACACGATCGCTGTCATGCGCTCACCTCGTCGACACGTCCTGCTCGTACCGGCGCTGCTGTGTGCGCTGGCCTTCCTGACAGCCTGGCCCACGGCGGCCACCGGAGACGACGACAATCCCCGCAAGGTCGCCGCAGAGGTGACACGGCTGCGCCAGGAGGTGTCCACCGCGGCGCAGCGGTACGAGGAGGGACGCAGAGAAGCCGATGCGCGGCGGGCCGATGCGCGGCGGTTGGAGCGGCTTCTTGCACGTGAGCGGCGGGCCATCTCCGGGTTGCGCGGGGACCTCGGCCGAATCGCGCGCGCCCAGTACCGCAGCGGCGGCGGGCTCCCGTACACCGCTCATCTGCTGCTCACGGAAAATCTCGAAGACCTGATGCACGGTCAGCGAGCCGTCTGGCAGGCGGACCTGGCCGTCAACAACGTCATCGCCAAGAACCGTCGCGCCGAGGCACGGCTCGCCGCCGACGAGGCGAAGGCCGCCACGGCCTGGCGGGCGCTGGAGCAGCGCAACGTCCGGCTCGCAGAGATCAAGCGAAGGATCGAGCAGAGGCTGGAATCGGCGCAGCGGGCGCTTCAGGGACAGGCGGACGCCTCGGTCGCGGCAGGCGCGTGCCGGGGCGCCATCCGACTCCAGCAGCCGAAAGCGAGTTTCATGCGGGCGTGGGTCACGCCGGTGGAGACGTACGAACTCTCCGCTGGCTTCGGCAGCGGCGGTGAGCGCTGGGCGAACCGGCACACGGGGCAGGACTTCGCGGTGGGCATCGGCACGCCGGTGCGGTCAGTGGGCGAGGGACGGGTCGTGAAGGTGTCGTGCGGTGGCGCGTTCGGCATCCAGGTCCTGGTCCAGCACGGGGGCGGCTACTACACGCAGTACGCGCATCTCGCGGCCGTCGCCGTCGACAAGGGTGAGCGGGTGAAACCGGGACAGTGGATCGGCCAGGCGGGCACAACCGGCAACTCGACCGGTCCGCATCTGCACTTCGAGGTGCGCCTGACGCCGCAACTGGGGTCGGGCATCGATCCGAAGAAGTGGATGGCCGAGCACGGAGTGAAGCTCTAGGTGTGTTTCGCAAGTGGCGTCGTCCGCCCGAAGGGCCCCGCGGCGTCTGGTGACTGCGATCGCAAGGCGGAGGGTCGTCCCGATACTGGGCGTATCGGGGCGTGGCGCGGCGAGCGTGCGTGCCAGGCGCCGCCGGGCAGGCGGGACTTTCGAATCACGCCCTAGTTCTGGGAGGTACGACGCTCCTCGAGTATCCGCTCGATCACGACCGCCACGCCGTCCTCGTTGTTGGCGACCGTGCGTCCGGAGGCCGCCGCGATCACGTCGGCGTGCGCGTTGCCCATGGCGTACGACGTGCCCGCCCAGGTGAGCATCTCCACGTCGTTCGGCATGTCCCCGAAGGCGACGACCTCCTCGTGCGAGATGCCGCGCTCGGCGCAGCACAGCGCGAGCGTGCTGGCCTTGGAGACGCCGGGGCCGCTGATCTCCAGCAGCGCGCTGGGGCTGGAGCGGGTGATGACCACCCGGCTACCGACGGCCACGCGGGCCAGCCGCAGGAAGGCGTCCGGGGTGATGTCGGCGTGGTAGGCGAGAACCTTGAGTACCGGCTGGTCCGCGTCCAGTGCTTCCTCGGCCAGGAGTTTCTCGGCGGGCGCGATGCTCTCCGGCGGCTCCATATGCAGCGACGGATACGTCGGCTCGAGGTGGAGGCCGTATGTCCGCTCAACGGCGAACGCCGTGCCGGGCGCGGCGGCGCGCAGCAGGCCGACCACGTCGAGCGCGGTCTCGGGCGCCAACTCCCGGATCTTGACGAAGCGGTGGCTACCGGCGTCGCCATGCAGGTCGACCACGGCGGCGCCGTTTCCGCAGATGGCCAGGCCGTGGCCGTGGACGTGGTCGCTGACGACGTCCATCCAGCGGGCCGGGCGGCCGGTTACGAAGAAGACCTCGATGCCGGCCTCCTCGGCGGCGGCCAGAGCGGCGACAGTGCGCTGTGACACGGACTTGTCGTCGCGCAATAGAGTGCCGTCCAGATCCGTGGCGATCAGCCGGGGCGGAACGGTGGGGGCCGGGGGCTGGGGCCGGCGGGTCGCTGAGGTCACCTCGCCATTGTCCCGCATATGCCGGCACGGCCGTGTGGCAGACCGCACATCTGAGTGCCGTAAGTCCTCACCTGTGGTTTTTGTGTACCCGGAGCACCGGAGCACCGGAGCACCGGAGCACCGTCAGGCAATGGGCGGGAGGCCGCGTCAAGAGGCCCGTACGGCGCCTGTGGAAAACCGAACCGATGTGGACAACCGCCGCCGGTTGCTCGACCTCAGGGGCCGAACCTGCTGCGGCGCGTGGGAGACGAGGGCCGCACGGTGCTGTTCTCGTCGCACATTCTCGAGGAGGTCGAGCAACTCGCCTCGCGCATCGAGGTCATCGTTGCCGGACGGCACGCCGCGAGCGGCGACTTCCGGCGTATCCGCCGCCTGATGACCGACCGCCCGCACCGCTACCTCGTGCACTCCAGCGACGACCGCGCGCTCGCGGCCGCGCTCATCGCCGATCCGTCGACCTCCGGCATCGAAGTGGACCTCCAGGAGGGCGCGTTGCGCATCCAGGCGGTCGACTTCGGCCGCTTCACGACGTTGCTGCCGCGGGTGGCCCGGGACCACGGCATCCGGCTGTTCACGGTCTCGCCGTCCGACGAGTCCCTTGAATCCGTCTTCTCGTATCTGGTCGCGGCGTAGGAGGCCGAAGATGTACGACCCCACAGTCGCCCGGCTCACCTACCGGTGCTTGCTCGGCCGCCGCCGGGCCCTCATCCTGGGCGCGCTGCCCGTCCTGCTGATCATGATCTCCGTCGCGGTACGCGCCTTCGTGGGCACCGACGACCAGGTGGCCGCCCAGGTGCTCGGCGGGTTCGCGCTCGCCACGATGGTACCTATCATCGGCGTCATCGCGAGTACGGGCGCGATCGGGCCCGAGATCGACGGCGGCTCGGTGGTGTACCTGCTCGCCAAGCCGATCAAGCGTCCTACGATCATCGTCACCAAGCTGATCGTCGCCATCGCCGTGACCATGGCGTTCTCGGCGATCCCCACGCTCCTCGCGGGCCTGATCCTCAACGGCAACGGGCAGCAGATCGCCGTCGCGTATACCGTGGCCGCGCTGGTCGCCTCCATGGCGTACGCCGCTCTCTTCCTGCTCCTCGGCACGATCACGAGGCACGCGGTGGTCTTCGGCCTCGTCTACGCCCTCGTCTGGGAGGCCCTCTTCGGGTCTCTGGTGTCCGGGGCACGCGCCCTCAGCGTCCAGCAGTGGTCGCTCGCCCTGGCCCACAAGGTCACGGGCGGGGACCTCGTCACCTCCGACGTGGGGCTGGTGACGGGGGTGGTGCTGCTGGTCGCGGTGACCATGGCCGCCACGTGGTTCGCAGGGCGGAAGCTCCGCACGCTGACCCTGGCCGGGGAGGAGTAACGGCTCCTTGATGTCGGCTTCACACGAATAACGGCACACTGGCCCATGCGATTGCAGAGCGAGGAGGAACGGGGATGGCAGGGCAGGCACCGCGCAGTGACGGTTGGGGGGAGTCCGAGGACACCTGGGACGACTTCGTCCTGGACGAGGACTTCATACGCTCCGCCGAGACGGCCGAACCGTCGGCACGGGCCCGTATGCTCGCCGCCCGCTGGCGCGACAAAGGCCCCGAACCGCAGCCCTGGCGGTCCGACGAGCCTCCCGCGGGATGGTTCTTCAGCAAGGCGCGCCGTCGCAGGTGGCGCCGCCGGTAGTCGGAGAAGGCGGTCCGTGGGCGCCCCGTTTATTCGGTGGCGCCCAACTCGGCGTACGGGCACAGTGGTCTATGTCCAGGTCGCCGGGTTCCGACGGCGCCGCATTCTGGGAGAGGAACGCGACGATGCCCATCAGCAGCAGTTCGTCGAGCTCCCGACAGGGCAGCCCGCGGCGGGCTCCGGAGTAGCCACCTCTCCGTCGAGTCCGCCCCGCACGGGAAGCTGCCCGGGACGGCCGCTTCGAGCGCGCGTCTTCGCGCGGGCCGTCCTTCCCGGAGGATTGGCCGAGCGGTAAGGCACCGGCTTGCGCTGTGTTTGATCAAAAGCAAGTCGTGGTCGGGGTTTCCCCGCGCGCGTTCGAATCGCGCATCCTCCGCGTGCCGCTGCCGCTGCCGCTGCCGCTGTGGCTTTGGCGGCGTTCTGATCCGCGGCCTCGCGGCGGACTTTCCCACCCTGAAGCCGATGTCCGCAGCACCAAGTACTCAGTCAGCCCAGCAACCGCTCCAACACCACCGCGATCCCGTCCTCCTCGTGGGAGAGGGTCATCTCGTCGGCGACTGCCTTCAGTTCCTGGTGAGCGTTGGCCATGGCCACGCCGTGGGCGGACCAGATGAACATCGGGATGTCGTTGGGCATGTCGCCGAAGGCGATGGTGTCGGCGGCCTTGACGCCGAGTCGACGGGCCGCCAGGGAAAGACCGGTGGCCTTGGAGAGGCCGAGGGGGAGGATCTCGACGATGCCCTCGCCCGCCATGGTGATGCCCACCAGGCCGCCCGCGGCCTGGCGTGCGGCGTCCGCCAGTTCGTCGTCGGAGAGGCTGGGGTGCTGGATGTACATCTTGGTCAGCGGCTCGGCCCACAGGTCCGCGAGGTCGGTGAACGGGACGGCCTGCAACAGCCCCTGAACCTGGTAGCGGGGGCCGATCAGGACGTCGCCGTCGAGGCCGTCCCGGCCGGCGGCGAGGGCCAGCGGACCGACCTCCGCCTCGATCTTGGCGAGCGCCAGACCTGCCAGCTGCCGGTCGAGGGTCAGTGTGGTGAGCAGCCGGTGCGCCCCCGCGTCGTACACCTGCGCGCCCTGAGCACACACCGCTATCCCGTCGTACCCGAGCTCGTCGAGTATGCGCCGGGTCCAGGGCACCGCCCGCCCGGTGACGACGATGTGCGCGGCGCCCGCCGCCGTCACCGCGGCGAGTGCCTCACGCGTGCGCTCCGAGACCGTGTCGTCGGAGCGCAGCAACGTTCCGTCGAGGTCGGTCGCGACGAGTTTGTAGGGGAAGGAGGGAGCGGACGTGGTCACTTGGCGACCGGCTCCAGAATCTCCCTGCCTCCCAGGTACGGACGCAGCACCTCCGGCACGCGCACGGAGCCGTCGGCCTGCTGGTGATTCTCCAGGATCGCCACGATCGTGCGCGGTACGGCGCACAGCGTGCCGTTGAGCGTCGCGAGCGGCTTCACCTGCCCGCCCGTCGCCCGACCACCACCCCGGCCGGAGGTCGTCGCTTCGCTCCCGCTGGACTTCTCGCGCATACGGATCGCCAGGCGGCGCGCCTGGAACTCGGTGCAGTCGGAGGTCGACGTCAGCTCGCGGTACTTGCCCTGCGTCGGGATCCAGGCCTCGCAGTCGAACTTACGGGCCGCCGAGGAGCCGAGGTCGGCCGTCGCCACGTCGATCACGCGGAACGGCAGCCCGAGCGCGGTCAGCCACTGCTTCTCCCACTCCAGCAGGCGCTGGTGCTCGGCCTGCGAGTCCGCCGGGTCGACGTACGAGAACATCTCGACCTTGTCGAACTGGTGCACGCGGAAGATGCCCCGCGTGTCCTTGCCGTGCGAGCCGGCCTCGCGGCGGAAGCAGGGCGAGAAGCCCGCGTACCGCAGCGGCAAACGGTCGCTGTCGATGATCTCGTCCATGTGGTAGGCGGCGAGCGCCACCTCGGACGTGCCGACCAGGTAGAGGTCGTCCTTGTCCAGCTGGTACACGTCCTGCGCGGCCTGGCCGAGGAAACCCGTGCCGACCATGGCCTGCGGGCGGACCAGCGCCGGGGTCAGCATCGGCGTGAAGCCGGCGGCCGTGGCCTGCGCCATCGCCGCGTTCACCAGCGCAAGCTCCAGGAGAGCGCCGACTCCCGTGAGGAAGTAGAAGCGCGAGCCGGAGACCTTCGCGCCGCGCTCGACGTCGATCGCGCCAAGCGTCGTGCCGAGTTCCAGGTGGTCCTTCGGCTCGAAGCCCTCGGCCGCGAAGTCGCGGATCGTGCCGTGTGTCTCCAGCGTGACGAAGTCCTCCTCGCCGCCGACCGGGACGTCGGGATACACGAGGTTGCCGAGCTGGAGCAGCAGCTCCTGGGTCTCGGCCGCGGCCTCGTCCTGCGCGGCGGCGGCCGACTTGACGTCGGCGGCGAGCTGGCCCGCCTTTTTCAGGAGTTCGGCCTTCTCGTCGCCGGAGGCCTTGGGGATGAGCCTGCCGAGCGCCTTCTGCTCGGCGCGCAGCTCGTCGAAGCGGAGGCCGCACGACCTGCGCCGCTCGTCGGCGGAGAGCAGGGCGTCGACGAGCGCGACATCCTCTCCACGGGCGCGCTGCGACGCACGCACACGGTCGGGGTCCTCACGGAGCAGGCGAAGGTCAATCACCCCTCAAGGCTACCGGTGCGGGTTTCGCACCCACGACCCGGTATTCCGATCTACCGCTTCTGCCCCGCATCGCGGCACTTGTCGCTTCTGTCAATAGAAGGGGCGCGATTCCCTTGAAGGGGGCAACTGGGATGCAGTGAGTTGACTCGATTTCGTTGCATGGAGCCGGACTTGGGGGCCGGGTTGTCCACAGAAATCCACACGCCCGGAGAGTTATCCACAGCCTGTGCGAAAGATCTGTGGACTTCGAAGTTGATCATTTCGGAAGCCGCATGAGGGCGAAGGAATCGCGAACCAAACCCTCTCCGCATCCACTTTCGGGTGGAAATGGCTCACTCCGACGAGTTGATCAAGGGAAAAAGGTGAACGGGAGGTGACGTGCGGGGCTGTGGACTGGGTTCAGCCCTGCAGGAAGATTTGTCGACCATGTCATGTTTGGATGTTGACTTGTCCCCGGGTCGACAAGATCGCCTGTGGATAACTTCTGTGGATAAAGCAAATCCGCTGGTCGGTCCGGATCAGAACCGGCCGTCCTGGCAGCGCGCCAGCCAGTCGGACGCCGTCGCGAACTCCCCGTCGGACCTACCGGACTGCGGCGCGCGCACATCGTGAAGGGCGACTTCCGCCCGCGGGTAGGACCCGAGGAACCGTACCTGTGGACAGCGCCGCTTGAGCCCCATCAGCGCCTCGCCGACCCGGCGGTCCGCGATATGGCCCTCGGCATCGATGGCGAAGCAGTAGTTTCCGATGCCCTCCCCGGTCGGCCGGGACTGCAGCAGCATCAGGTTGACCCCGCGTACCGCGAACTCCTGGAGCAGTTCGAGCAGGGCACCCGGGTGGTCGTCGCGCTGCCAGACGACCACGGACGTCTTGTCTGCGCCGGTCGGTGCCGCGGGCCGGGCGGGCTTGCCCACGAGGACGAACCGGGTCTGCGCGTTCTCCGCGTCGTGAATCTCGGTCTCCAGCGGCTCCAGGCCGTACCGCTCCGCCGCGAACTCGCCCGCGAACGCAGCGTCGTAGCGCCCCTCCTGCACCAGGCGTGCCCCGTCCGCGTTCGAGGCCGCCGACTCCCAGATCACGTCCGGGAGATGGTTCTTCATCCAGTTGCGCACCTGCGGTTGGGCGGCCGGGTGTGCGGTCACCGTCTTGATCTCCGACAGCTTCGTGCCCGGTCGGACCAGCAGCGCGAAGGTGATCGAGAGCAGCACCTCGCGGTAGATCATCAACGGTGCGCCGGCGACCAGCTCGTCGAGCGTCGTGGTGATCCCCCCCTCGACGGAGTTCTCGATCGGTACGAACGCGGCCTCGGCCTCGCCGTTGCGTACCGCGTCGAGCGCGGCGGGCACGGACACCATCGGGATGACCTCCCGGGTGGCGGTCTCCGGAAGGGTCCGCAGAGCGACTTCGGTGAAGGTGCCCTCGGGGCCGAGATACGCGTAACTGGCTGGCATGGACTCACCCTAATGGGCCTCGCGCAGCCCGGCTCACGCTTCTCTTCCCGGCGGGCCCAAGGTAGTCCGACAGGCTTTCATACCGGCCGGCACGTCTTGGGCCAGTCACTCCAAGGCGACGCTCCCTCCCCTCCTGGGCACGCCCTCATCCTTCCAGCAACCGCTGTCCCACGTACTCCCCCTTCGCCGCCCCGCCTGGTACCGCGAACAGACCGCTCGCTTCGTGCCGGATGAACGTGGACAGCGCGTCGCCGCGGTCGAGCTTGCGCTGCACCGGCACGAAGCCGCGCAGCGGGTCGGCCTGCCAGCAGACGAAGAGCAGGCCCGCGTCCGGTACGCCGTCCCGGTCGAAGCCGTCGTGGAACGAGTACGGTCGGCGCAGCATCGCGGCACCGCCGTTCTGGTCGGGCCGGGTGATGCGGGCGTGCGCGTTGAGGGGGATGACGGGCTTGCCGGACGCGTCCGTCTTCTCCAGCGCCGGCTCGGTCGTCTCGGCGCCGCCGGTCAGCGGTGCTCCATCCGACTTCCGCCGCCCGATGACGTCCTCCTGGTCCTTGAGTGAAAGCTTCTCCCAGTCGTCGAGGAGCATGCGGATGCGGCGTACGACGGCGTACGAGCCTCCCGCCATCCACGACGGTTCGCCCGAGTCGGGTACGAAGATCCGCTGATCGAAGTCGGCTTCGGACGGCTTGGGGTTGCGCGTGCCGTCGATCTGGCCCATCAGGTTTCGGGCCGTCATCGGCTGTGCGGTGGCACCGGGCGAGCGGTTGAAGCCGCTCATCTGCCAGCGGATACGGGCAGCCGAGCCGGCGTCCTTCTGTAGCGCGCGCAGGGCGTGGAAGGCGACGAGGGCGTCGTTGGCGCCGATCTGCACCCACAGGTCGCCGTTGCTGCGTGCCTTGTCGAGGTGGTCCGAAGAGAAGTCGGGCAGTGGATCGAGGGCGACCGGGCGCTGCTTCCCCAGACTCGTACGGGCGAAGAAGCTGTGCCCGAAGCCAAAGGTGAGGGTCAGGGACGACGGGCCCGCGTCACGCGCTACATCTGTGTCCTGGCTGCCCGCCACTTCGCCCGCCATCAGCCGCTGGGCGGTGGCGGACCAGCGGCGCAGCAGTGCGGCTGCCTCCTTGCGGCCCGAACCCGCCGTCAGGTCGAAGGCGACGAGGTGGCCCCTAGCCTGCAGGGCGGTGGTGATGCCCGGCTGATGTTTCCCGTGAAACATCACCTCGTCCGTGCCGAGGGAGCTGAGGGGCGCGGCCCGGTCGGCGGCGGGCGCGGCGACATACCCGGCGGCTCCGCCTACCGCACCGAGCGTGAGCCCGCAGGCGCCGGCGGTACCGAGCAGGCGCCGCCGCGAAATGGCCCCCTTGGGGAAGGGCTCGTGGGAAATGGCCTTCCCGAGAGGGCCATTTTCGGGGGAGGGCTCCTTGGGAGAGGCCTCCGGTGCGGACTGTCCAGCCATGGTGTGTATCAGCCGATCTGCGCGTTCTTGTCCACGGTCACCTGGTCGATGTCGGAGGTCCGCACGGTGACCGCGATCCTCCAGTTGCCCGCCATGGGGATCTGCACCCCGCTCGCCGTCCAGTGTCCGGTGGCGATGCGGTCGGGGACCACGGGCAGGGGCCCGATGTCCTTCGACTCGAGGGTGAAGGCGACCTTGACTTCGGGGATGTCGAAGGCCCTGCCGTTGGGCCGATCTACGTAGAGGCGCATGTCATTGCCGCCGACGCGTGCCGGGTCGAGTTCGAGTCGTGCCACGCCCTTGCCGTCCTGGCCGCCCGTGTCGAACGGTATCTCCAGGGCCAGCGCTCCGGTCTGCGGCGAGGCGGCGGCGGTCGCGGCCTTGGCCTCCTCCTCCGTGCGCCCCGGTTCGGTGGACGTCAGTACGGTGGTCACGGCGAGCAGGACCACGGCGACGCCCGCCTCGGCGAGCACCGAGCGGCGCAGGCTCGAGCGCAGCGGGTCGGCGTCGCGGACGCGCTTGTCGCGCGCGGTGGCCACGGCGGCCCGCTGCCGGGCCAGCTGGGTGGCACGCTTGCTGTCGCCGCCCACCGGGACGGTGGCACGCTCCTTCGCAGCCGTACATTCCTCCGAATCCGAATCCGAATCCGAATCCGAATCCGAATCCGAATCCGAATCCGAATCCGACACCGCGTCCGCGTCCTTCACGTCCTCCGCGTCCCCCGTGTCGTCAGGAGCCGGTGCCTGCGACAGCTGGGCGGTCCAGCGCCGGGAGATCCACGCGATGCCGACGAGGGTGGCCACCAGCCCGATCTTGACTAGCAGCAGCTGCCCGTACGACGTGCCGGTGAGCGCGGACCAGGAGCCGACCTGCCGCCACGACTGGTAGATCCCGGTTGCGGCGAGAACGACCACGCTGCCGAACGCGACGCGCGAGAAGCGGCGTACCGCGGACGACTCGATCGACGGCGCTCGGTGGAGCGCCACGAGTAGCGCCGACAGCCCACCCAGCCAGGCGGCGGCGGCCAGCAGATGCAGGACGTCGACGGGCATCGCGATCCCGGTCTGGATGCCGGTCGAGGCGTGTTCGGCCAGCGCCCAGGTCGCGGCCAGGCCTGCCGCCACGACGACCCCGCCCATCGCGAGCCCGAACGTCAGGTCCTGCTTCTCCTTCCCGTCCTCCCACTTCTCAAAGGCCCCGAAGAGTACGGCGATGAACAGCGCGCCCGCGGCGAGCAGCAGCAGCCGTGAGACCAGTGCCGCGCCCGTCTTGGTCTCCAGTACCTGGCTGAGCAGGCTGAGGTCGAAGATGTCCCCGAGTTTTCCGGAGCCGGTGTAGGAGCCGCGCAGCAGCAGCATGGCGAGGGTGGCGGCGGTGAGTGCGAGCCACCCGGAGACCACCAGCCGCTGCACCGGCCGCACTCCCGCACCACGTTGCCAGCAGGCGAGTACGAAGGCGACGCTGCCGACGAAGAGGATGAAACCCGCGTACGAGACATAGCGTGTGAATCCATAGAGGCCGCCCACGACTCCGCTGCTCGCCGTCTGGTCGGACAGCGCGACAGAGGTCTTCGAGGGGGCGCCCACGGAGAAGGTGAAGGCACCCGAGACGGGGTGGCTGTCCGCCGACACGACCTGGTAGGTGACGGTGAATGTGCCGTCGGGCAGGCCGGCGTGCAGTGTCACGGCGTACGTGTTGCCGCCCAGGCCGGAGGTCTTGCCGGTGTCGACCTGCTTGCCCTTCGGGTCGAGTACGCGCACCGAGCCGTCGGACATCGCTACCTGCTCGGAGAAGGTGAGCGACACCTGGGTGGGCGCCTCGTCGACCACCGCTCCCTGCTGTGGGTCGCTCCCGGTCAGCGCGGCGTGCGCGGAGACGGGCGCGGCCCCGGCGAGGAGCGCGCCGGTGACGGCGAGGAGCAGCAGCAACAGAGTCCGGACGCGGGGAGCGACGGTCTGCCTCACCATGTTCCCTCCCTCAGTGGTGCGGCGCCGAGGACGGCGTCGCGGACGGCGTCGAGGCCGATGTCGAGGACGTCGGCCGGTACGTGGCCGACTTCACCGGCATCTCGACCGTGATCGGGTTGGTCTTCGTGAAGTGCAGCTCCACGGGCACCGTCTCGCCTTCCTTCGGCCTGTGCTTCAGCCTCTCGAACATCAGATGGATGCCGCCGCTTTCGAGTACGAGCCGCCCGTTGGCCGGGATCTCGAGGTGACTGGCCCGCTTCATCGTCTGGCCGGACGTCTCGTGGAGGGTGACGGCCTCGGCGATGTCGCTGGTGGCGTGGACGAACTCGTCGGAGGAATCGCCCTTGTTGACGACGACGAGGTAACCGGCAGCCATGGCGTCGGTGACCGGCTGGGGCATGTAGGCGGACTGGACTGACAGGCCGAGGTCCGAGTTGGCGCCGTCGGCCGAACCACCGCAGCCCGTGAGGGCCAGAGAGCCTGCCATGACCACGGCCGACGCGATGAGGCGCCTCACGGCGTCTGGCCCTTGATCAGCTTGGGCAGGTCCTTGGTGTAGTCGTCGACGGTCGCGTCCTCCCCGTACAGCACATAGCCCCCGTTGGTCCTCGGGGAGAACGCGATGACATGCGTGCCGTGCATGGAGGTGACCGTGCCGTCCTTGTCCTTCGCCGGCGGGTCGATGGAGATGCCGAGGGTCCGGGCACCGGCCTGGATCGTGGAGAAGGAGCCGGTCAGGCCGACGACGTCGGTGTCGATGCCCGTGAGCCACGTGCCGAGTGCGGCGGGCGTGTCCCGTTCCGGGTCGGTGGTGATGAACACGATGCGGAGCTTGTCCTGTTCTGCCTTGGGCAGCTGCTTCTTGGCCACTGCGATGTTGTTCATCGTCAGCGGGCAGATGTCGGGGCAATGGGTGTAGCCGAAGTAGATCAGCGTCGGCTTGCCGTTGGTCTCCTTGCGGAGGTCGTACTTCTTGCCGTGGGTGTCGGTGAGCACGAGATCCGGCTTCTCGAACGGCTTGTCCAGGACCGTCGCGGCCTTTTCCGAGCCGGTCTCGGCGGAGACCTCGGCGACGGGCACGCCGTTGTCGTCGCCACTGCCGCAGGCGGAAAGGGGCAGTGCGGCCACGGCGATCAGCACTGCCGCGGCAAACGTCTTCTTCGTACGCATAGGAAACTGTCCCAGTCGTGAGAGATCCGGCCGCACCGGGGGCGTACGGCGATGTACGCCCCCGGCGGTGCGCACCAGAGGTGTGCTTCGATTTCAGCCGTCGCTGCGCCGACGACCTGCCAGAACTCCGAACGCCACGCCCGCCGCGCCGACGACGATGCCTACGACGCCCAGGACGCGGGCCGTGGTGTCGCCGGCGTCCGAGGAGGCGGCGGCCTCGGACGGCTCGGCGGCGGCCTCGGCGCCGGAGCCGGAGGCTTCATCGGTGTCGGAGGCAGTGGACCCGTGGTGGTCGTCCTCGGCGGCCGACAGCGCGAGCACCGGAGCCGGCGACTCGGGCTCCTCCTGGCCCTTCTGCGGAGTATCGATCCAGCGCACGACCTCCTTGTTGGAGTACGTCTGGATCGCCTTGAACACCAGTTCGTCGGTGTCCTCGGGCAGCGCGCCGATGGAGAGCGGGAACTTCTGGAAGTAGCCGGGCTGGATGCCCTTGCCGTCGGCGGTCCAGGTGACCTTGGTGACCGCCTCGTCGATCTTCTCGCCGTGCAGTTCGACGGGCTTGTCGAGCTTGGACCTGGTCACCTCGACGTTCCAGCCGTCGACGGCCTCCGGCATGACCGAGGCGAGCGGGTGGTCGGTCGGGAGGTTCACCTCGAGCTTGGTCGTCGAGGCGTTGTCACGCTCGTTCGGCACCTTGAAGTTGACCGTCGCGTACCCGCCCTTGGCGGCGGTGCCCTCCGGCGTCACGCTGACGTGCGCGAAGGCGGGGGCGGACAGGACGAGGACGGCCGAGGCGGCGACGACACCGGAGGCGGCGATGCGGGAAGCCTTCATGGCAGAGAACACTCCACTTTCAGAACTGGTTCGGGGAAGAGCGAGGGCGCGCGAAAGGACGCCGAAGGACGCCGAAAGGACGGGCAGGCGCGCGTGCCGCATGACGGCACCCCTTGAAGTGGGGCGTCGCGTCAGACGGCGAGAACGAGGGCCGCGTCGGCCGGCGGCCCTCGTCTGATCACCGAGTGCTGAAGAGCGGTAGAACGCGGGACCGGTGGCGCGAGTCGCGTGGCACGCGGTGAGCGTGGCGCCGCCGCGGGTGTATCCGGAAGGCCCGCCAGCAGGGCACGTACGAGCGCGAGCGCCCTGCTCAAGGAGCGGACGACGCTCTGTGTGGCTCCGGTGACTCCCTGCTCCGACAGCCGCATGAGGCGCCGCAGCGCGATGTCGCCGTGGCGCAGCAGCCACCCGGTGGCGACGGCCGCGAGAACGTGGCCGAGCAGCATGGGCAGAGACGGCAGCAGTGACGCCGAGAAGCCCGTGGAGGCCGTCGCGGCGTCTGCGGATTGGTGCGCCGCGTGCCCCGTGGCGGTCGCCGTGGCCGTGCCGGGGTCGATTCGCGCGTCGGTGAGCAGTCGCTGGGCCCGCGCCGGGCTGAGCATCGCGACGCACGCGCCGCCCACCAGTCGCGCGGCCCCTGCCACGAGCGAGGGGACCACGCTTCCGGCCTCCACCGCCGTCCTGTGCTGGCCGAGCCCGAAGAGCGTGTGCAGCACCGTCTGGCCGAGGGCGAGCATCGCGACGATGCCCGGCAGGGAACGCTCACGGCTGGCGAGGGGCGCAACGACGGCGAAGACGGCGAGGAATCCGGCTGCCAGCGACCACAGCGGGATGCCGGCGCAGGAGCCGACCACATGCCCGGCCGCGGCCAGCACGACGCAGACCGCGGCGAACATCGCGGCCCTCGAAAACCGGAGTTCAGCTCCGGTGCGCGCACTGTGGGGGGCACTCATTGCGGGCTCATCATCGCACTGGGCCCGACCGCTCCATGCGGCAGGTCCGCAAGGTCCCGTACGGCATGGAGGGCAATGTTCTGGAGGGAGTTGCCCTGACATGGATATAAACCACGGGTGCATCCGCCGTATGGGCGGCATCACGTCAACGCGGCGCTTACACATGGCCCCTTGGGGCAATACGTAACGGTATGTCGAGCCGCAGCCAGGAGGCTGGAGCATGAGCATCTGGTGGTCCCTCCATCTCCGGCGTGAAGCTGCGAGCGTCCCGCTCGCCCGGCGTATGCTGCTCGGCACGATGGAGGCGGCAGGGGTGGATCCGGAAATTTCGTATGAAATCTCCGTCGCCCTGAGCGAGGCCTGCGCCAATGCCGTCGAGCACGGAGGCGACACCGCCCGCGGGGAGTCCGCCGAGGCCTACCAGGTCACGGCCTATCTCGACGGAGAGATGTGCCGCATCGAAGTGGCCGACTCCGGCCCTGGTTTCCCGTCCGTTCTCTCCCAGCCCCTCGACTCCTCCGCCAAGCCCTCAGCTCCGCTCGAGCACGGGGGATCCGGATCCCCCTACGCGGGGAGATTTTCCCCTTGTGTCCTGCTCCGGCCCGCCCAGAGCGACGCCGAGCACGGCCGGGGCCTGTGTCTGATCCAGGCGCTCGCCGACCACGTACACATCGGAAACAAATCGGGCCGCGGCGGGGCGGTGGTCAGCTTCGACAAGGTGCTCAAGTGGAGGGAAGACGCGCCTCTGGTGGCGGTGTAGCGTCGGCGGTGAGGGCTCTGAGGCCGCGGGGATCAGGGCATTGACAACCACGCGGCTCCGCGGTGTGGGCGCACCAGCCACGGACCAGCCGCAGACGAGAGGCCGGGCACCTCACCCGTACCCGGCCGTCGGTTCCGCATCAGCTGTCGGCACCCTTGAGGGATGCCATCCACGCCTCCACCTCGCCGGAGCGGCGCGGAAGCCCCGCTGAGAGGTTCTTGTTGCCGTCCTCGGTGACCAGGATGTCGTCCTCGATGCGGACACCGATGCCGCGGTACTCCTCGGGCACCGTCAGGTCGTCCGCCTGGAAGTACAGGCCCGGCTCGACGGTCAGGCACATGCCCGGCTCCAGCGTGCCCTCCACGTATGTCTCCGTCCGCGCGGCCGCGCAGTCGTGGACGTCCATGCCGAGCATGTGGCCGGTGCCGTGCAGCGTCCAGCGGCGTTGCAGCCCCAACTCCAGTACGCGCTCGACAGGGCCCTCGACCAGTCCCCACTCGACCAGCTTCCCGGTCAGCACGCGCTGCGCGGCGTCGTGGAAGTCGCGGTACTTGGCCCCCGGTTTCACGGCCGCGATACCGGCCTCCTGGGCCTCGTACACGGCGTCGTAGATCTTCTTCTGGATCTCGCTGTACGTACCGTTGACCGGCAGCGTGCGGGTCACGTCCGCCGTGTACAGCGTGTGGGTCTCCACGCCCGCGTCCAGCAGCAGCAGGTCCCCGGAGCGGACGGGACCGTCGTTGCGTACCCAGTGCAGCGTGCAGGCGTGCGAGCCGGCCGCGCAGATGGACCCGTAACCGATGTCGTTGCCCTCGACCCGTGCGCGCAAGAAGAAGGTGCCCTCGATGTAGCGCTCGCTGGTCGCCTCGGCCTTGTCGAGGACCCGTACGACGTCCTCGAAGCCGCGTACGGTGGAGTCGACAGCCTTCTGCAGCTCGCCGACCTCGAACGCGTCCTTGACCAGGCGGGCCTCGGAGAGGAGGACACGCAGCTCCTCGTCGCGCTCGGCGGTCACCTTGTCGGTGAGCGCCGCCTCGACCCCGGTGTCGTACCCGCGTACGACCCGGACCGGGCCGGTCGCCTCGCGCAGCTTGTCGGCGAGCTCGCGGACGTCGGCGGCGGGGATGCCGTACAGCTGTTCGGCCTCGGCCAGGGAGTGGCGGCGGCCGACCCACAGTTCGCCGTGGCCGGAGAGCCAGAACTCGCCGTTCTCCCGGTCCGAACGCGGCAGCAGGTGGATCGTCGCCTTGTGGCCGTCACCCTGGGGTTCCAGGACGAGGACGCCGCCCTCGGTGAGGTTTCCGGTGAGATACGCGTACTCGACGGAGGCGCGGAAGGGGTATTCGGTGTCGTTCGAGCGGGTCTTCAGGTGGCCCGCGGGAATGACCAGGCGCTCGCCCGGGAAGCGCGCGGAGAGCGCGGCGCGGCGGGCGGCGGTGTACTCGGCCTGGGCGATCAGCTCCAGGCCGTGCAGCTCCGTGTCGGCCCAGCCGGATTTCATGTTCTCGGCCAGCTCGTCGGACACGCCCGGGTACAGGCCGTTCTTGCGCTGCTTGGTCGGATCTTCGGCCCCGTCCGAGCCCGCTGCGTCAGCAGCACAATCGGGCACAGCCGGAGTGAGCTCTTCGGCCACGGTCATCCTCCTCGATACGCCACTGGACCCGTCCATCGTACGGTCGGGCGAAGGGGGCCCAGTCTGTCCACAGCCCCTTACCCGACGTGCGAGGCCACCCTCCTGAAACGAATATTCGCGCTAAAACGGACAGCCGCTCGAAGCGGACATTCATGCCGAAGCGTGCGCTGTTGAAACGAATGCTTGTACGAAGTGGGCTCACTCGAAACGCGCCGCGAGCAGCGCCACGTCCTCCTCGCTGTCCGCCGCGTCCAGCCCGTCCGGCAGCACACTGCGGAGAACATGATCGGCGACCGTGCCCGGGTCGCCGCGCTGCGCCCTGGGCACGCCGGCCGCCGCCGCGTGCAGCCGTGCGAAAGCTCGGTCCACGGGGTCACCGGTGCGCTGCAGCAGCCCGTCCGTGTACAGCAGAACCGTCTCTCCGGCTTCCGCCCGGAAGTCCACGCTCGGCGCCTCCCAGCAGGCGAGCATCCCCAGAGGAGCCGACAGCGACGTCTCCAAGAACTCTGTGCGCCGCTCGCCGATCACCAGCGGGGGACTGTGCCCGGCCCCGGCCAGTGTGATCTTGCGCAAGGAGGGCTCGCAGTAGGCGAACAGGGCGGTGGCGCAGCGGGCGGGCTCGGTCAGCCGGAGCAGCAGTTCCAGGTCGGACAGAACGGCGACGGGGTCCTCGCCCTCCATCACGGCGTACGCCCTCAGGGACGCCCTCAGCCGTCCCATCGCGGCGACGGCGCTGGGCCCCGACCCGGTCACGGACCCCACCGCGAGACCGAGTGCGGCGTCCGGCAGGGGCAGCGCGTCGTACCAGTCGCCCCCGCCGCGCGGACCGGTGCGATGCCGGGCGGCGAGCTGGACGCCGGGGACCCGGGGCAGCCGCGAGGGCAGCAGTTCTCCGGAGATCGTCGTCACGCAGGCGCGCGTCCGGTCCAGTTCGACCAGCCGGGCCAGGTGCTCGGCCGCGTACCGGGCGTACAGGCCCACGAGGTGCCGCTGCCGTTCGACCGGCTCGGCGGGCTCGTCGTAGAGCCACACGGCGGCGCCCAGGCGACCGGCCGCCTCCGCGCACAGGGGGAGCGCGTAACTCGCGGCATAGCCGAGCCGGGCGGCCACCTCGCGGTGGCGTGGGTCGAGCTCGTCCTCGGAGAACAGGTCGGGCTGGGCGATCTCTGACTCGCCGCCGGGTAGTCCGGCCAGGATCCTCCCGTACGAGATAGAGCTGCGGGGAACCGTCTCGATATGGCCGAGATCCGCCCGGGCCAGGCCGAGGCCGATGGTCGTGTCCGGGCCGAGGCCGTCGTCCGGCTCCAGTACGACGAGACCGCGCCGGGCGCCCACGAGGGCGGCTCCGGCGTGCAGCAGTTCGTGCAGCGCATCGCCCAGTGAGGCGGTGCGCGTCAGCCGCTCGGTCAGTTCGTGCAGAGTCGTGAGATCGGAGACCCAGCCGGCGAGCCTGTCCTGAAGAACGGCGACGGGGGCGTTTGAGGATGTGGGCGAAGTGGCACCCGTGGCGGCAGGTGTCGGCGCGCCAGTGTGTGTGGGTGCCGGAACCATTGAATCGAATCCGGCCACTTTCGGAAGGTGAGGGGCGTTCATGGCGTCCGGCTTTTCAGCCGGTGCGTATTGCTCAAAAGCATCGCAAACCCCCATGTGATTCTGCGCCGCTAGCAGTGTCTCCACATGTACACGTACTCGTGAGGAGATGTCCAGCATTGTCCTGCTGGGATTCCTGGTGTCCGCGGGGCTCCCGCGGAGAGGCAGAGTTGGCTTAAAACTGACTCTGGCAACGGTGTATTGCGGTCGACTGGCCTTGTTCGACGGAGCGTCACAGCGGTCGTGATGGGTACGTACTCGGTGAAGGCCTGGTGTGGTTGGGATCGTCCCGGAACCCGGCGACGGACCCGGGCGTCTTCACCACTGACGATCGTGCCCCATCCTCCCGTTGCGGAGGCGGCGAGAAATACGCGGGACGGCAAACGCCAGGCGCCGCTCCCCCACGCCAAGCCCATGCTTTCGACAGACGCAGTATGGACGCGGACGCAGCCAATGTTCGGCCCATAGGGATTCCCCTGGTCCTCGACAGGACAGGGTGTGATGCGCCAGCAGGTACGCGAAGTGAAGTGATCGACACATGTTGTGATGTGGTCCCTCGGTGTTGCCAGGCGTGCAACGGAAAGGAACGAGCGCTCATGCGCGAGATCCTCGGAAGGCGACGCAGGCTCCTGTCCAGGCGAAACAGCGGGAGGCCTGAGATGCTCGGCGCGGCCCTGACGATCGCGACCGCATGGCAGTGGCCCGTACTCCCTGGTGTGGCGCCGCACCCGCAGGGGCGAGCCCGCTGCGGGTGCCCCGCCCCGGAGTGTACGGTGCCCGGCGCCCACCCCTTCGACCCCGGCCTCCTCGCGGCCACCACCGACGAGCGCATGGTGCGCTGGTGGTGGACGAACCGGCCCGCGGCGCCGATCATCCTCGCCACCGGTGGCGCCGCCCCGTGTGCCGTGAGCCTGCCGGCGCTCGCCGCCTCCCGCGCGCTTGAGGCGCTCGATGACATGGGGATGCGCCTCGGTCCCGTGATCGCGTCCCCCACGCGCTGGTCGTTGCTCGTGAAGCCGTACTCTCTGGAGCAGCTGGGCGAGCTGCTTTACACCAAGGACTTCGTTCCCGGCTCGCTGCGCTTCCATGGAGAGGGCGGCTATCTCGCGCTGCCGCCGTCCGAAACCGGCCAGGGGCAGATCCGCTGGGAGCGGGCGCCGCTGCCCGGCTCGGCCGCGCCCTGGGTGCCCGATGTGGAGGCCGTTGTGGACGCCGTGGTGGAGGCCCTCACTCGTACGGGTGTGAGCGCTCCCGACTTGTAGGGGAATCGGGTGAGCGCCGAGCCGAGCGCCCCCTCGTGGTCGTTATCTTCCCAGTCATGAACCTTCGCCTGATGGCGGTGGCGGGCGCCGTCGCGCTCACCGTCGCGCTGCGGCTGGCCGTGGAGTCCGCCGGGCCCGTGGGCGACGAGCTGGGGGGCAGCGCCCACAGGGCCGAACGGGTTGACGACAAGCCTTCTTCGGCGGCCGCCGACAAACCATCGGAGACGGGGGACAAGCCTTACAAGTCCTACAAGGCCGACAGCAAGCCCCACAAGGATCAGCCCGCGCCGCAGCGGTCGCAGTCGACCCTGAGCCCGGGTCTCGCCATCGCCGCCCGGTGCGGCCCCGAAATCGTCTCCCCCGAGGGCATCGAAGCGCAGACCTGTGTCCTGACCCGAGGGCGGGACACGTGGGCGCGTACCTACTACCGCAACGCGACGGGCGGCCACCTCACCTCTGTACTGACCCTCATGGCCCCTGGCGGCCGTACCGTTCAGATGCACTGCTCGGTGGGCGCGGACGACGAGCCGGGGGTGTGTGAGACGCCCCGGGAGCAGTCGGCGGGGGATGCGCGGGCGTACACGGCGGTGGCTGAGTTCGCGGAAAGCGCGGGCGGATCATTGCTCCTGCGCTCGGGGAGCAACTCAGCGATGTAGGGAGTCAACTCACCTACACAATTGACGAGTTGAGATGTGCGACCCTCGGCGGCCAGGATCCGGAAATAGAGAAGACCCGGTTGCTGGCGACGGGGGATGCACCAGCAACCGGGCTATTGGAACGGTAACAAGAGATCGGCGGTTCGCAAATTCGATCTCGGCTATTCCGACACCGATTTACCTGCCACAGCGTGGAGTTGTGACGGGAGTCACCCGCACCTCCGTTCCCCTTTTCGGCTGACCGGTCCGTCAGCCGGAGCTGGGCAGTGTCGGAGGTCTGCGGTGCATCAACTGAGCGTGACCTGGCGGTTGGTGAGGCCGCCGCGCGCGCGGCGCTCATCCGCGGTGAGCGGTGCGTCGGTGGCCAGCGCGGCGGTGAGCCGCTCCGCGAACTCGGCGGCCGGCTTCTCGATGTCCTCCGCGGTGACGCCGGTCGGCAGGTCCCAGACCGGCACCGTGAGGCCGTGCGCACGGAAGGAGCCCACGAGACGAGTGCCTTTCCCGAGGCTCGAACGCCCGGTGGCGTGCAGCCGCGCGAGTGCGTCCAGAAGCTCGTCCTCGGGATACGGCATGACCCAGCGCAGGTGGTTCTTGTCCGGGGTCTCACACCAGTACGCGGCGTCGACGCCCGAGAGCTTCACGGTCGGGATGGCTGCGGCGTTGGCACGCTCCAGGGACGCGGTCACCTCCGGAGTCGCGTTCTCCGAGTCCGGAACCCAGAATTCGAAGCCCGAATGCATCACTGGCTCGAACGCGGCTTCGGGGTCGAGGAGATTTTGCAGCCGCGGCCCGTCCGCCGGAGCGCGCCGGCCCTGGACCGGAGTGCCGGGCTCCGCGGTCAGCGCGCGCTGCAGGGTGCCGGCGAGGTCGCGGCTGATGTCGCCGGATGCCATGTCGTTCTGCAGGCCGATCAGCACCGAACCGTCGTCGCGGCGCAGCGCGGGCCATGCCATCGGCAGGACGGTCACGAGCGTGACGGACGGAACACCCTCGGGCAGGGGCTCCTTGAGCCTCAGCTCGACGGTGGCCGCGGGCACCAGCTCACGCAGCGCGACCCAGTCGCCCTCGCCCGGCAGGCCCTCGAAGGGACGATGCACCAGCTCGGTCACGGCGTGCGCGGCGGCTCGCCCGTGACAGGCCTTGTAGCGGCGGCCACTGCCGCAGGGGCAGGGCTCGCGGGCGCCCACCACCGGGATCTCCCCGTCCTTCAGCTGGGGCTTGGCCTTGGTCTGGGGTCGCTTCTTGGCCATCGTGGGTGTCTCCCGGTTACGGCTCGACTCGTACGGGCGCGAGCCTAGCCGCTCGTCCGATGGGCCACGGGACCCTGTGGGCAACCTGGGAACCTGCCAACCTGCCGGGTCCTTCAGGAACCGGTGCCTCAGTTTGGCGTTCAACCTCGCCGTTCGAACCCGCGACCGCAGTCCGCTCCGCAGAGCCGTGCATGCGCCCTCTATCCGGGTTTACCCGGATTCCCGTCCGTGCTGTGGGGCCTGCCTGTGCGACAGGAAGAGCAGGTCGGCGCCGTTCGAATCCGGAGGTCACATCTCAAGCGCGGTCCAGGTCGTCGAACGCACCCCCGAAGCCGAGGCCGGCTATCGCGGACACCGGCGGAGCCGTGACGCGCAGGGCGAAGTCCTCCCGACGGCACCCGGCGTGCACGTCCTTGTGAACGACCACCCACACCGTGACCTCGCCCGGCGTGTCGTCCCTGACGCCCCAGTCGTCGGCCAGCGCGGTGATGATGTTCAGCCCGCGGCCGCCGTGCGCGGTGACCGAGGGCGTGGCCGGAACCGGACGGGTCGGACCGCCACCGTCCGTGACCTCGACGGTGAGCCTTCCGCTCGGATCCACCCACCACGCGGCCCATACGTCACCGTCCCCCACCGGCGCGTCACCCAGCGGCCTGCCGTGCCGACAGGCGTTGCTCAGCAGTTCGGAAAGGATCAGTACGGCATCGTCGATGACCGCCTCCGCCACACCGCCGGTGCGCAACTGAACCCGCATCCGGTGTCTTACTTCCCCCACGCCCGCAGGGCCATGGGGTACGGCCATGCTCGACGACGTGGGCACCTCCTGTGCCACCACCAACGCCACCCCCGAAACCTCCTTCGCCCCAAACCACGGTGTGGATGCCCCTCTGGACTGGACCGGAAACCGGTCAAGGCACGTGCGGTGACTCACTCGTAACGATCGAACACGGATCGAACGCGCCGGAGCACTCCTCGTAATCAAGTGGCCGGATCTTGATGGTGTCGGCCGGAGGCCGGGATCTCGCAGGTCAGCGGCCGAGTTGGTGCAGCACCGCGCGCGGGCGGTTGGTGATGATGGCGTCGACGCCCAGTTCGACGCAGAGGTCGATGTCCTCGGGCTCGTCCACGGTCCATACGTGAACCTGATGCCCGGCCCGCTGGAGGCGCTCGATGTATGCCGGGTGATTGCGCACGATCCGCACGGAAGGGCCCGCGATCCGGGCACCGGCGGGCAGCCGCGGCGGGATGAACTGCATCAGGTAGACCGTCGGCAGCGTCGGGGACGACACGCGGACGCGGTGCAGTGAGCGTGCCGAGAAACTCATGACGCGTACGGGCGATGCCCCGGCAGAGGCCGGGGCATCCAGGCCGAAGCGCTTCAGGAGCAACAGCAGGCGCTCCTCGACCTGACCCGCCCAACGCGTGGGGTGCTTCGTCTCGATGGCCAGTTCGACGGGGCGGCCAGCGTCGGCGACGAGTTCGAGGAGGCGCTCGAGCGTCAGGACGGACTGCTGTTCCCAGGACGGAGGCCGCTGCTGCTCCCAGTCGGGCGCCTCGTCGCTGTTCTTCCAGAAGCCGAAGTCCAGGGTGGCGAGGTCGGCGAGCTCCAGGGCGGAGACGGCACCGCGGCCGTTGGAGGTGCGGTTGACGCGGCGGTCGTGGACGCAGACGAGATGGCCGTCCGCGGTCAGCCGTACATCGCACTCGAGGGCGTCGGCCCCGTCTTCGATCGCCTTCTCGTACGCGGCCAGGGTGTGCTCGGGGGCCTCTTCGGAGGCTCCGCGGTGGGCGACGACCTGGATCAGGTGCTGGCGTGCGTGGGTCACCGCGTCATGGTGCCACCTGCATGGGTCTTCGCGTCATGGGACCGTCACGCGTGGGTACCGTATGAGTCGGCTGCGCAAGAGATGCGAAGAATTTGTCGGATAGGTCCTATGCAAGGGAAGGTTCGGGCCACAGGCACCGCTTATGGTGCCCTGACGTCCTGTGGGCAAAGCTGACGGCATACGAATGCACATGCACAGCTGAATCGCGCCGGCTCACGAACATGCGTGAACGAACGTGACCGGATGTGAAGGAAAGAACAGCCGTGGATCGAGAGGAAGAGCTGTGAGCACCGAGAACGAGGGCACTGCGGTACCCCCGGCCCCGTCTGCACCTCCTGTGCCGGTGGAAACTCCCGCTGCTTCCATCCCTCCGGAGCGGGAGGTTCCGCAGGCTGCCTCGCTGAGGTCACAGGGTTCGCAGGCTCAGGGTTCACAGGGGACTGGTCCCCATCCGGAGTCGGCTGCGCACCGGGAGACGGGTTTGTCCCAGTGCCCGGCCTCGTCCCGGCCTCAGTCCCAGGGCGCGGCCTCATTCCAGTCCCAGTCCCAGGGGGGCGCCCCGACGGCTCCGCTGCCGACGATGCCTTCGGGGGCGCCTGAGGGTGCAGGCGCCGCATCGGGCCCGTGGGTGCACTCGTGGCCGCCGCCTTCGCTGCCGGCCACACCCTTGTACGCGAACGGCGGCGCGGGAGCCGGCTGGGGCTCCTCGTGGCAGCAGACCGCGCCCAAGTCTGGCGGCGGGCGTGGCGGTCTGATCGCCGCGATCCTGGTGGCCGCGCTCGTCGCGGGCGGCGTGGGCGGCGGCATCGGCTACTGGGCGGCGGACCGCAACGACACCTCCACCGGCTCGACGACGGTTTCCGCCTCGCAGAGCGGCGGTGACTTCAAGCGCGACCCCGGCACGGTCGCGGGCGTGGCCGCCAAGGCACTGCCCAGCACTGTCACCATCCAGGCGGAGAACGGCAGCGGCGAGGGCGGCACGGGCACCGGCTTCGTCTTCGACAAGCAGGGCCACATTCTCACCAACAACCACGTAGTGGCGGAGGCGGTCGACGGTGGCGAGCTCAGCGCGACCTTCCCCAACGGCAAGAAGTACGACGCCGAGGTGGTCGGGCACGCGCAGGGCTACGACGTCGCGGTCATCAAGCTCAAGAACGCGCCGTCGGACCTCGAGCCGCTGACGCTCGGCGACTCCGACAAGGTGGCCGTCGGGGACTCGACGATCGCGATCGGCGCGCCCTTCGGCCTCTCCAACACGGTGACCACAGGCATCATCAGCGCCAAGAACCGTCCGGTGGCTTCCAGCGACGGCAGTTCCACCAGCAAGGCCTCGTACATGAGTGCCCTGCAGACCGACGCCTCCATCAACCCGGGCAACTCCGGCGGCCCGCTCCTGGATGCGAACGGCTCGGTGATCGGCATCAACTCGGCCATCCAGTCCTCCGGCAACGGGCTGGGCGGCACCAGCCAGTCCGGCTCCATCGGCCTGGGCTTCGCGATTCCGATCAACCAGGCGAAGAACGTCGCCCAGCAGCTGATCAAGGCCGGCAAGCCGGTCTACCCGGTGATCGGTGCCTCGGTCTCCCTTACGGAGGGCACGGACGGCGCGAGGATCACCGCGGGCGGCGCGAACGCCGTCGAGCCGGGCGGCCCCGCAGACAAGGCCGGCCTCAAGCCCGGCGACGTCATCACGAAGCTCGACGACAGGGTGATCGACAGCGGCCCGACCCTCATCGGCGAGATCTGGACCCACCGGCCCGGCGACACTGTCACGCTCACGTACACCCGCGACGGCAAGACCCATACGGCCGAGGTGACCCTCGGCGCGCGAGAGGGCGACAGCTGACCCCCTGGCCGTGATCCCGCGCCGATCTCCTGTCGGCGAGGAGTGGGTGGCCCGAGCGGCCCAAGGGAACGGTCTGAAAACCGCAGTGACGCGAGAGCGTCACCGTGGGTCGAATCCCACCGCCTCCGCAGGTCAAAGACCTTCTGGTCAGGAGGGGTGTCCCCCAGTGAGGGGCACCCCTCCTGACAAGGGGCAGAGGGCTGTCTCACCTTGATCCGGTTCTGTCGCGTTGTTAAATCAGTCCATGTGGACCAGGCGTGGACCACGGCTTGTCTGGTCGGAGCTGGTCACGCGCGCCTTGAGTCATCACTGGAAATGCCGACACGGAAGTAAATATCAAGGCTCGACTCCTTTCGGAGTCTGTGTCGGTTGTACGACCGTGCTGTGCACCTCCGCCGACAGAGAGGCGGCTTCTGATCAGATGCGAGGGCTTTTCGATGAGGACCGCCACCTCCGCTTCTTTGACCGGCTACGAGCGTAAGCCGTGCAAGGCTCGAAACAAGGACTGCGAGACGCGCCTGCCACTTGCGTAGAAGTCATGCCAGGCGCTCGACAGCTTCCTGAAAGTACATCTCCACAGTAAGTGGACTGGCATGCGCTGGCGGATGCCTGGACGTGCGGCTGAATACCTGCCCTTATCGCGTCAAGTAATCTGTTGATCGCTGGTGGTGAGGCGCAATCTAAAAGCCATACAGAAAAAGTCAGTCAAGGGGCGCGTGGCGTTGTGGTATTGTTTGTGAGGCAGTTGGAGCGCCTTAGATGTGGGCACTCTCTCTATCCAAGGGCGGGTTATATGCGTAAGAAACTGTCGTTACTTGCCGCGAGCGTCGCGGTGGCTTGCGGCGTCGGGTTCGGGATGGCTTCTCCGGCCGGTGCCGCCAACCTCGGGTACTACCAGTCCCAGGCCGACTGCAATGCCGCGAAGGCCGCGACGGGGAGGGCCGACCTCTTCTGCGACTGGAGCCCGGGTGACGACGGCAAGGGGATATGGCTGCTTACCGACAGGGCTGGCGGCGGCTGACGGTGCCCGGCGTCTCCTTCTTCCCTCAGTATGAGATCAGAGCCGGGACGACCGCTGAACCCGTGCATCCGTGAAGCTGCGCCGCCCATCCCCGAGCGCCTGCTGGGGCGCATGACGAAGGCGTCACCCTCTCCTGAGCAGGCGGGGGTGGCGCCTCGGTAGGCCCGACGGCCGGATCGGGTCAGGAAGCGCCCGGCAGCGGATCCAGTGGGCCCTGTGTGGACCACGACCCCCGCGCCAGGCGTGAGGCCGGTACGCTGTACCCGCTCCGCCCCAGGTAGGACGGGGCCGAGGTGGGTTGCC
>CAMLJW010000002.1 GCA_946480485.1 uncultured Streptomyces sp.
CGGATTGATCCCACTGGTTACGTATGGATCACGGTGAGCGCTCAGGGTGGCGCTCAGGGGGCTGGTCCCGTTATGACGTCCGCTCAGGAAGACGCACAGCATGTCCTCCTCTCGGGGAAGGGTCAGGCGGTCGTCGGCCAGGTCGACGGCGATGCGCACGGCGCCGACGAGTGGGTCGCCGGCGGCCGGGACGTGTCTCGCGTAGGGCAATCGGTCCGTCAGGGCGTCCCGCAGTGGGGCGCTAAGGGGCTCGCCCATCTTGAACAGTCCGCCCGTGAGGGCGACTTGGACCTGTCCGGACGAGGTTTCCTCCTCGGCGGGGCAGACCGCGGCGGCCGAGTCGGCGATGTGCCGGGCGGCCTCGGCCAGGATGCCCGGCCGCCATGGCATCGCCTTCGGCACAGTCGGCCACGTCGGGTGCGAAGGACGCGAGTACGGCGGGGCGGTCGGTACGCGGGTAGAGCTGCCCCGGCCACGTGGAGACGGGACCGAACCTCCCCGCCGCGGGAGCTCCGAGATCCGGGTGTCGGGGACGAAGGGTGGACCAAGGATGATGACCATGGCGGAGTGGTTTGACCACTGGACGGAACAAGCTCCCCTCCTTCCAGGTGACCGGCTGCGTGATCTGCTCGACCGACTCGAAGATCTCGACGAGGAGGAAGAGTAGCCGCCAGGAGCGGCGGCCGTGCGTGAGGGCTTCTGTGTTTATGCCGGGCACGGCGCGTACCAGTAGAGTGACGCGCCGTGGCACCACGACCCTTGTATGAACTAGTTGAAGCAGGCTGGGCGAAGGCTCTTGAACCTGTGGCCGAACGCATCGCGGCCATGGGGGACTTCCTCCGGGCCGAGATAGCGGCGGGCCGGACCTATCTTCCGTCCGGGGCGAATGTCCTGCGGGCCTTCCAGCAGCCCTTCGATGACGTCCGGGTCCTGATGGTCGGTCAGGATCCCTACCCCACACCGGGGATGGCCATCGGGTTGAGTTTCGCGGTCTCGCCCGAGGTGCGTTCGTTGCCGGGAAGTCTGGAGAACATCTTCCGGGAGATGCAGTCCGACCTCGGGCTGCCCAGGCCGTCGAACGGTGATCTGACGCCCTGGACGCAGCAGGGTGTGCTGCTGCTCAACAGGGCGTTGACGACAGCCCCGCGCAAGCCCGCGGCGCACCGGGGCAAGGGCTGGGAAGAGGTCACCGAGCAGGCGATACGGGCGTTGGCCGCACGTGGTAAACCGCTGGTGTCGGTCCTGTGGGGGCGTGACGCACGTAATCTGCGGCCGTTGCTGGGGGATCTTCCGGCGATTGAGTCGGCGCACCCGTCTCCGATGTCGGCGGACCGGGGCTTCTTCGGTTCGCGTCCGTTCAGCCGGGCCAACGACCTGCTGACGCGTCAGGGTGCCCAGCCGGTGGACTGGCGACTGACATAGGGCGGGGTGCGCGTGATGGCTTGGAGGATGGCGGCCCCTTGCCTGGGGCGCCGGCCAGTTCCAGGGAGGTGAAGCAGGAGTGACTCCGGGAATCCCCGTAGAGTGCGTAAAGCGTGGCGGCGGTGGCAGCGGAGGGTATGGATCCGATAAGGAACCGGGCAACGAGTATCAGCCCGGGCGCCCTGCCGCAGGCGGAGTAATGGCCAAGGCGGCTGTATCGTGCTCACCTATGCAACGGGAGTTGCGACGCCTGCCACCGGGACTGTCCAAGCGTCCAGGTGATCAAGTGAGTGAACCCTTTTCATCCTCCTGGTCTGACAGCCCTCGAAGGGGAGCTGACCTGCGGTGATCCTGTTCCGTGTCACCCGCAGAGCCCCAAGGATGAAAAGGGTTCAATGAGCTCTTTTCTGGTCAACTACCTTTCAATGCACATCACGGTCAACTCATATTCGTCCGCGCGTCCTGGTCCGAGCAAGCTGCCGGGAATGCGCTGGGCGGCTCCGACCGGTCCTCCATAGTCCATGCCGTTTTGCTCGCACTCCCGCTTCCCAACCTCCTGCGCCTCCTGCTCTGTAAGCCCCCTGACCGTTCGGTGGTGTACATCGCCGGGCGCCGCGTTGGCCACCGCGGCGATACCGCCTCCGGCCACTAACGGCCACCGCGGTGCCGATCACGGCCCGTTTGATCCATTGGGGACTGCGGGTATGTGCTGCCGTCATGTCTGGTCCCTTCGGCTCTGGTTGCGGCCTCGTTTCCTGAAGCCACGTCAGTTTTAACGTACAAGAGGATCTTCGACCAGAGTCAAATATCCCGACGTCAAGGTGGCGACGCTCCGGTGAGCGCTGTACGTCCGCCAGACGTCGGAGAGCCGCCTGGTATCCGGTAGGTGGCAGGCCAGCCACCATCACGACCAGTGGGACCGCTCCGGCCGATCTTGCGCGACTCGTGCACGTTGTCGGGTACATCGCCGAGACCGGGTCGTGAGCATCGAACAAGGCCACCATCACCGTTCGGACCGCGTCGACCGGTTCCTCGCTTCGGGTCGCTGCCGCAAGTGTCAGCGAGCGGCGTCTTCGGCGCGTGACGCCGGCGGTCCCGCGTGCGCCCATGATCCGCTTCACTCGCTTGCGGTTGACCGCCCTCCCGGCCGCCGCAGCTCGGCGTGCACGGCGTCTCCCTACTGCCGTACAGGCATGGCCGATCAACCGGTGGTCGCGGGACCCACCGAGAGTGATACGTCCACCGAGACCGATACGTCCGCTGACGACCGGGGGCGCCGGGGCTCAGTCGACGACCGCGGCGCGTACGCACAACACGTCCGGCAGATGGGACGCCAACTGCAGCCAGCTGTCCCCGTCGTCGTCCGACGCGTACACCTCCCCATTGCGATTGCCGAAGTACACGCCCGCCGGGTCCGCGTCGTCCGTGCGCAGCGCGTCGCGCAGCACCGTGCCGTAGTGGTCGTCCCGGGGGAGTCCCTTGGAGAGCGGCTCCCAGGTCTTGCCCGCGTCCGTCGTGCGGAAGACGCGGCATCGGTGGTCGGCGGGGACCCGGTCCGTGTCGGCGGTGATGGGGAACACATAAGCCGTGTCGCCGCGGTGCGGGTGGGTGGCCGCGGCGAAGCCGAACGTGGACGGCAGGCCCTCTCCGATGTCCGTCCAGTGCGCTCCCGCGTCGTCGCTCCGGTAGACACCCCAGTGGTTCTGCAGATATAGCCGGTCCGGGTTGGCCGCGTCCTTCGCGATCTTGTGCACGCACTGGCCGAACTCCGGGTTCGGATCGGGCAGGAACACGGCGGAGACACCGGAGTTGGAGGGCTGCCAGCGCTTCCCGCCGTCCTTGGTGCGGAAGACGCCGGCCGTGGAGACGGCGACCGTCACCGCGTCGGGGTCGCGCTCGTCGGTGATGACGGAGTGCAGACCCTCTCCGCCGCCTCCCGGCATCCACTGCGAGCGCGTCGGATGCTCCCACAGGGGGCGGACGAGTTCGAAGGTCTCGCCGCGGTCCTCCGAACGGTACAACGCAGCCGGTTCCGTCCCCGCGTACACCACGTCCGGCTCGGCCGCCGCCGGGTGCAGCTGCCACACCCGCTCCAGTGAAGCCCCCGTGTCCTGGGGGAACTTGACCGCCGGCTTGGCCGGTTCGGTCCATGTGCGGCCCAGGTCGTCGGAGTGGAATACGGACGGCCCCCAATGCGCACTGTCACCGCCGACGAGGAGCCGCGGCACGTCACCGCGGGTGTCGATGGCCACCGCGTAGATCGCCTGCGCGTTGAAGTACGGGCTGTCGTCGAACCTCCAGGCGCTGCCGCGCCGCCGCGCGACGAACAGTCCCTTGCGTGTGCCTACGGTGAGCAGTACGTCGGCCATGCCGACCACCTCCGGACGTCTTTGTCTCAGATATGGGCCAGTCTGCACCTCGGCACTGACAATCACCCCTGGACACGCTGTCAGGGCTGGTCAAAGCGTTCTGTGGTCGTCGGCAGTGTGCGGAACGTCTCCGTCCGAGCATCTGGGCGGCCTCTCCAGCAGGGGAGGGGCGCACTGGCGCGTCGGGTGAGGAGGAGGGGCGTTCGCTGGCCGTATTCCGGGGCCGGACGGTGTGACCGTGGCGATGGCGGCGTAGTCCGCTGCGGCGCCGCAGCGACGAACCGGAGCCCTGGGTCGTACGCGCCGTCTGGACCCTGGACCTGGCCGCAGGGTTGCTCGTCGGCCCGGGACCGCGTGATCGGTCGAGCACAGCCCCGCAACGGCAGCGTGCCCAGTGACACCCCGTCCCCGCGCTGCTCAGCGAGAAGGCGCCCGGTTCCCGGGCGACGGCGGCGTCCGGCGCCGAACGGGAACGCGGGCTGAGCAGCGGGGGTGGGACGAGACGGGCCAGTATGATTTCGGGCGGCTACCAAGAGGTGTCATGCCTGTCGAAGGCCGCCCGGCTCGGCTACGTGCCGCGCGTCACGATGCCGGGGTACGCGACGCCGCCAGCAGCGAGTCCCAGTCCGGCAGCTTCACCACACCGCGCCCCAGCGAGGCGCCGAGCTCCGCCTCGGCCCGCTCGATCGCCCGCCATCCGGACCACTCGACCGGCCGCAGTCCTGAACCACGGAGCAGCGTGAGCGGATCGTCAGGCAGCTCCCGCCGGACGAGCACCGGAGCGTCCTCCAACAGCGAGGTCACCGTCTCCTTCGCGCACGGCCGGTTGGTCCCGATCACGCCCGTCGGACCGCGCTTGATCCACCCCGCCACGTACTCGCCCGGGGCCACCGAGCCGTCGCGCAGGACCCGCCCCGCGAGATGCGGCACGGTGCCGTGCTCCGCGTCGAACGGCAGCCCCTCCAGCGGCACTCCGCGGTAGCCGACCGAGCGCAGGACCAGCTGCGCGTCGATGTCCTCGTACCGCCCCGTGCCCGTTACTGCGCCGTGGCCGTCCGGCAGCGTCCGCTCGAAGCGCACCGCACCCACGCGCCCCCCAGCGGCGCGCAGCTCGACGGGACGCAGGAAGAAGCGCAGCCGGATCCGCCGGGAGCCGCCCCGCGGCGGATGGGTGGCCCAGCCGCGCAGCACCTCGATGTTGCGGCGCTGGGCGGCGGGCAGGCCCGAGGGATCGGCGTACGCCGGGTCGAGCGCCAACTCCTCGGGATCCACGACCACGTCGGTGTCCGTCAGGGCGCCCAGCTCCCGCAGCTCCTTGGTGGTGAAGCGGGCCTGCGACGGGCCGCGCCGGCCCACCATCTGGATGTCCCGCACCCGGCTGTGGCTCAGCGCGGCGAGTGCCGCCTGCGGCATGTCTGTGGGGCTCAGCTCCGCGGCACCACGGGCCAGCATGCGGGTCACGTCCACCGCGACGTTCCCCACGCCGACGACGACCGCCGCCCGCGCGCCGTGTACGAAGCCCTCGGACACGGCGTCCGGGTGCGCGCTGTACCAGGACACGAACTCGGTCGCCGACCAGCTTCCCGGCAGCTCCTCGCCCGGCACCCCGAGACGCCGGTCGGCGGCGGCGCCCACGCAGTACACGACCGCGTGGTACAGCTTCCGCAGCCGGGCGGTGGGCACCCCGCCGGGGCCGACCTGGACGCCGCCCACGAACCTCACCCGCTCGTGCTCCAGCACCGTACGCAGGTTGTTCTGCAGGGACTTGATCTTCTCGTGGTCCGGGGCCACGCCGTAGCGCACCAGCCCGTACGGGCATGGCAGCCGGTCCAGGACGTCCACCGTTATTCCGGGCACCCGGCTCTGCTGGACGAGAGTCTGTGCGGAGTAGACCCCGCTCGGCCCTGAGCCGACCACGGCGACGTGCAGCACGGCGGAACTCCTTCCCCAACCAGAACGAGGAGATCGCTGATGGGTCCAGCATTGCACCGTGCCGGGCGCCACGGGAGGGAGCGCGCGCGGGGCTGCGCCGACGGAGTGCCGTGCTGGCGGCCCGCATGCGTGCCGCCCCGCAATGAATGTGATCATGCGGTTACGTTCTGTGTGTGCTGGAAGCGTCTTTTCTTGATCTCTCTGGTCGCCACCGACTCGATGGCGCGGTGTCCGTGTGGCCCGCATGGGAGGTGCGGGACCACCGCACCGCCACGACGTGGTGCAACGTCCGGCTGGCCTTCGACGACGGCGCCCAGGTGGACCTGCTCGCCGTACTGTGTGACGGAGGCGTCTCCATCGAGGACGTATGCGCCCGGCCGCCGCTCTCGCTCGACGACCTGGCGGTGCTCCCGGACTGGATCGAGGGCCCGCTCCACGAGGCGTGCGGGGGCGCGGTCGAGCCTGCGGGCGCCGCTCTCGGCGACGAGAACCCGGAGAAGCGGCACGCGCGCCCGTCGTGGCCGCGCGGAATCGAGGGGCGGCGCGCAGTCGCGGACGTGTACCTCATGGCTCGGCAGGGCGAACGGGATCCTGTGCTGGCGGTGATGTGCGCGACCGGCCGCAGCCGCCGCGGGGCGCTCAGGCTGATCGCCGGGGCCCGGGACGCGGGCTTGCTGACGCCGCGCCACGCCCGCCGGTGAGGATCCGGGTGGACATCCGCGTGCGCGGCTGCTTCGCATGCGTGGCTGCCTGACGTGCGTGGCTGCTGCAGGTGTGAACGACATGACCAAGGGCTTCGATGTCCTGAAGATCAGCGACCGGCGAACGGACCCGGCGGAGTGGGTCCGCATGCGTGAGCTGAACGTGCGGACGCAGCCGGATTACTTCGACTGATCGGACTGATCGGACTGGGCGGATTGTCTGGACTGGCCGGACTGGCCGGCCCCGTCCGCCGCACGGCTCTCCAGCGAGAAGAACCGTGACAGGTTCTTGTCGCGCGTCTCGTCGGGCACCTCGGCGTCCGGCGGGACACCCAGCTTCCAGTCGAGTCGGTAGCGCCGGAACAGCTCGGCCCGCAGGACCGGCAGGGGCATGGGGGCACCCGGCACCAGAGCCGCGTAGACCGCGCCCATCAGCAGCGCGCGCAGCACCGGATAGTCTGCGGCGGCCTCCCGCGAACCGTACTGGGTGACGGTGTCGCTGAGCAGTTCCGCCAGGCGCTGCTGCTCCGCGCACCGCACGAACCCCTCGGCCTGCATGATGCCCGCCATGTGCTGGCGCATCAGCACGGGATGATGCCGGGCGAGGCCCAGGATCGCGTCGATGGCCCGCGCCATGAGCTCCCGGCCGTCCTCGGTGCGCGGCTCGCGCTCCAGCGCCTCCTGGAGCGTGCAGTGCATCAGCCGGTGGACAGCCGACTGCACCAGCTGCCGCTTGCCCGGGAAGTAGTACGAGACGAGACCGCGCGCCGAGCCCGCTCGGTCCGCGATGTCCCCAAGTGTTGTCGCCTCGTAACCCTGCTCGCTGACCAGCTCGAGCGCTGCCTGCAGAAGCTTTTCCCGGGAACGCCGCCGCAACTCTTCATTGACCGAGCGGCTGCGGGGGGACATCCTGTACTCCTGCGTTGACTGGCTGCCAGCCAACTATACTCAGCGCGTCCGAGGCGGACCCTCCCAGGGCCCTCTTCGGGCTGCCGTCCGCCTGGGCGACGCGGGGGATCGTCCAGGCGGACCCTTGGATCAGGATCCAAGGGTCGGGCAAGGCAAGGAATCCTGGATCCTGGATCCGGGGCTCGGTCGGCGCCTCCCATTGGCTCCGGGCCGGATCAGCCGATCAGCACAGCAGGTCCAGAATCGGACGGAGGCCGTCCGGGCGTTGGGCGATGGGCAGGTGGTCGACGAAGTGAACCCCGCAGCCCAGGGCCGCCGCGCCGCCGTCCGCTCGGCGGTCGTCGCCGACCATCAGCGCGTCCCGCGGGTCGGCGCCGAGTGCGTCGCAGGCGCTCGCGAACAGGCGTGGGTCCGGTTTCTGGATGCCGTGCTCGTACGACAGGACGTACACGCCGACGTACGGGTCGAGACCGTGGTCACGGAAGACGGGCCGCAGATCCCAGCCGATGTTGCTGACCACACCCACGGCGACACCGCGCTCGCGCAGCGCGCCGAGCACCTCTGCCGCATCGGGGTAGGGCTGCCACGCGGTGGGTGTCATATGGCGGTCGTACAGCGCGTCGTGCAGGGCCGGGTCGGGGAGGGCCACCTGGCGGGAGAGGCCGGTGTACGCGGCGCGGTGCAGCTCGGAGCTCTTGTCCCGGATGTCCCACACGGCGGCGACCTCGTCAGGCATCCGCCCCGACGGGACGGGCCCGCCCGGCAGCGCGCCCACCGTCTCCAGGTCCCGAGCCGCCCGGATCAACTCCGGCTCGGTGAGGGAGCTTTCGGCCTCGGCCAGCACCGTGCGCAGCCAGGACTCGGTGGATTCGATACGGAAGAGGGTTCCGGAGAAGTCGAACAGAACGGCAGCCATGTGCTGGACCCTATCGATGCCGCGGCCCCCACCGCGATGCCTCTGTCCAGTGCGCGGCCCACGGGAGCGTCAGGCCGCAGGGGCTCTCCACCGCTCGTACGACGCCACCGCCAGCGCCACCATCAGCGCCCCGAGGAACCAGCCGCCGAGCACGTCCGTGGGCCAGTGAACGCCCAGCCAGACGCGGGTGAGGCCGACGCCGATGACAGAGACCGCCGCGAGGGTCAGCGCGATACGCCACAGGACGCGACCGGCACCGTACAGGCGCAGGAGCCAGAGCAGCAGACCGCAGACCACCGTGGCGGACATGGCGTGGCCGGACGGGAAGGCCGAGTAGTGGGCCGAGTCCACCGGGTGGGGCCACACGGGGCGTTCCCTGCCGATGGCGGCCTTCAGCCCCTGTTGAAGCAGCGTGCCGAGCGCGGTGGTGGCCGCCAGCCACAGGGCGAGCCACCATGCCGCGTGCTTCAGGACCAGCCAGAGCACGGTCGCGGCACACAGGGCACGCATCGTCCAGGGGTCCCACACCCAGTCCGTCAGGACGCGGAAAGTCCAGGTGACGTCCGGCTCGTCGACAGCCCAGCGATGCGTCGTACGCGCGATGTCGCCGTCGAGGCCCATGAGCGGGGCCCAGGACAGGGCGACCAGCACGAGCAGCAGCACGGAGGGAACGGCGAGGGCCACCACGACGCGGACGGCGGTCCCGGGGTCCGGCGTGCGGGGCGGCGAGTCGTCGATGAGAGGGGAGTGCATGGCAGGATCCTCGCCGACCGGTGGGGTCGGAGGCCAACCTCGATGCCTCCCACCCCTAGCGCCTCCCACCCCTTGTGCGTTCTGCCTCTCGTGCGTTCTGCCTCTCCTGAGCTCGGGCTGCGGTGAGTTCGGCTCTCTGTGAGGCCGGTTACCCGAGCGCCCGCAGCCCCGGCACGAAGGTCACCAGGACCGGGATCACCGGCGCCAGCGCCGCGGCCGCCGTGAGCCGCAGCCGACGGGCGGCCGGGAGGCGGTCCGGGGGAGTGAGAAGGCGTTGGACGCGCTGCGGGACATGGGATTGAGGGGTGGGGCAGGGGCCGAACACGCCGCGGTCCTCGTTGAGTTCCACCAGCGCGAGGGCGACCGTCAGCCGGCCGAAGCGGCGGGACGCCATGTCGTCGGCGGCGAGTTCGACCAGGCGGTGCATCTCGTGGCGGAACGCCGCGAACACGGGAACCTGCGGAAAGCCGTTGGCCAGCGCGGCCGACGAGTGCAGCAGCCAGTCGTGGCGGGCCCGCGCGTGCCCCTGTTCGTGAGCGAGCACGGCATCCAGCTGATCCCCCTTGAGGCGGCGCAACGCTGCGGTGGTGATGACGAGTCGGGGCGCCGCCCCGGGTAGCCACCAGGAGTCCGGGCGCTCCCCCTCCAGGACGACGAGGCGGTCACTCCCAGGCTCCTCGCCCGGCAACAGCGGGGCGCGGACGAGGAGCTCGGCCCGCCGCCGACGTCGCCGCGCGCGGGCCCGTACGATCTCGCGGACCAGCATCACCGCGGTCCACACACCCCCGCACGCGAGCGTCACGGCGGTCGCCGCGGCCCAGGGGCTGCCCGCTCGGGCGAGGGCGTAGGCGTCCACCACGGCGTGCGGGGCGGGTGCGAAGACGCGGCCGCGCACCGCCTGCCAGGCGGCGGCCCCGCTGAGCGCCATCGACAGCACGCAGCACAGCAGGACGGCCACCACCACGCACTGCCACAGCCACAGGGCCACCACCGGCTCACGGTCCGGCCACGTTGTTCGGGCGAGCAGCCGCGGAGCGAGGACGGCGGCCAGGGCGCCGAGCAGCAGCAGTGCCGCGGGGACCATCATGGGTCCAGCCTATGAGCGGCGCGACTCCGGAAGGTACGGGCTGCCGCGGCAAAGTGACGTAGACCACGGTCTCGTAGGGCCTTGGTGGTTGTACGGCCTGGGCGTTCCCGGGCCGGAGTGCGAGATACCTGGTTCAGAATGTGAGAAGCATCGCGAGCATAGCGATGCCCATCGAGAGCCGGCAGGCCCGTGCCAGTTCCAGACGGTCGCCCCAGCCGATCGTACGGGAGTTTCCCGCCGGGCCGGCGACGGCGACCGGCACCAGTCGTGTTCCGGTCCACAGCACGTACGCGGCGAAGTAGGCGAGGAGTGCCCCCGTCAGCACGGGCACACCGGAGTGCGCCCCGCCCGCCATCGCCGCCGCCATGTAAGCCATCGCCAACGCGCCCACCAGATGGTGCAGATGGCGCGGTCCCGTCCGTGCCGCCCACAGGGCGTGCATGGCCGCCGCGCAGAACACCGCTGTGCAGGCCAGCCAGGCCCACCGTGGCGGCGTCAGCACCGCGGCGGGTACGGCCATCGCGGCCATGCCGAATCCCATGAGCGCCTCGCTGCCCGCCGCGCGGCGCTGCTCCTCCACGGAACTGCGCATCCGCAGCAGGCAGTAGGCCCCGGTCGCCGCGCACAACACGACGAGCGACCACCCCGGCGACGCCAATCCGTGCACCGCGCACCTCCCCGCTGACGGTGTCGAACAGCCTGGTCGAAGAGCTGCCCGGGCAGACCGGTGCGGATGCGGGCGCACGGGTGTACTCGGGGAGCGCGTGGGTGTTGCGGGGTGTGCGGATGTTGCATGTGGCCGAACGGGCCGCCGGCAAGCGCCCGTTGTGCAGCGAGCCCGGCCCTGCCTGCCCGTGCCACCCGATCGCCCCCCGTACGGCTCTTGGTCCCAGGCTCTAGCCTTCCTGGCCCGCCTTGTAGATACCGAACGCTGCTCCCTGCGGATCCCGAGGCACGGCGATGCGCGGGCCGTCCGGAACCGAGGTGGGCACCATGAGGATGTCGCCGCCGGCATCGACACAGGACCGGGCGGTCTCGTCGACGTTCTCGACGGCGAAGTACGGCAGCCAGTGCGGCGGCACCTCGTGCGGGAACTTGTCGCCCATCTCCACCATGCCGCCGAAGTCGATGCCTTCGATGCCCCATCGCGTATAGGACTTGGAGGGGCGGACGCTCCAGTCGAACACCGTCGTATAGAAGGCGATGACCGCGTCCGGGGCGCGGGTCATCAGCTCGACCCAGCCGAGCGATCCGGGCGCGTTGAACAGCGCCGCGCCGTGGAAGGACCGCGCCTGCCACAGCTGGAAGACCGCGCCGCCCGGATCGGCCACCACCGCGAAGCGGCCATGGTCGAACACGTCCATCGGCTCGACGACGACGGCCCCACCCGCGGCCCGCACGGCTGCCACGGCCGCGTCCGCGTAGGGCACTGCGAACGACACGTTCCAGGCGACGGACTGCGATTTCTGATAGAGCGGGCTCAGCGCCGCCACCGGTGCGTCGCCGAGGTTCGCGATGGTGTAGCCGCCCGCCTCCTCACGCGGATCCGTCTCCGGGCGCCAGCCGAATACATTCGTGTAGAACCGCTTGGCCGCCTCCAGATCACTGGTCCCCAGCTCGGTCCAGCAGGGCCCGCCGGGCACCGGCTTGTCGAACTTCATGGCCATCCCTCCGCCGGAAGCGCTCCTCCCAGCACGCTAAACCCGGCCCACGGGTCCCGGCCATCCGGCGGAAAACCCCAGGGCGGGACCCCACCACGAGGCATACCCTCGGGCGCCTACCGCACCTCATGGCGGCCTCCTCACGATCATCGGCCCGGAGGTCCCGCAGGGCCGCGCCCGGGCCCGCCCCCAGGTCCGTGCTCACGTAGGGTGGCTCACTCCATGGCCCGCGGGGCACTGTTTCGCCCGTTCCCCGCGGGTACTCGCCGGGCATGGACACCTTCGGCAAAGGTTTGGCCATTCCTCACGACGTCGCGGCCATGGCACTCCCACTCGGGGCGGGGCTGGCGATCACGGCGATGCTGATCGCCGCGGTGTGGCTGGGCAGGCGCATACGCGCCCGGGAACCCGGGCCGCCGCGCCCCGACGAGCAGCCCCACCTGCCCGAGACAGGGCCCGTCCACGAGATCCGCGAGATGCGTGAACCCGACGAGATGCCGCACAACGGCAGGGTGGTCCTCCCGCACGAACTGCGGGCCCTCGGCAACATGGGTTCGCGTCGCGCCAAGAACCAGAAGCCGCCGACCTGGAACGAGGGCAGCAGCGGCGGATTCGGCAGCGGCGGTCCCGGGCACCACTGAGGGCCGACGGCCGCTCCCTCGGCGGGCCAGGGCACGTGACGGGGCCTCGGCCCGTCGGGGGGTTGTCCTCGCTTGCGGGTCAGCCTCGCCGTCGAACGGAGGACGCCCCCGTGCGCTGCACCGCGACCCGGCACGCGCCCTACTCGCTCCCGCGCCGCAACGGACCGCGCGGGCCATATGACGCACTTGACGGGCGCATGACGCACTGTGCGGGCGGCGTAACGCACTGCGCGGGCGGCGTAACGCACTGGGCGGGCGATGTGACGCACTGCCGGGGCCACGGGGTGAACCCACCTGGACTTCGCCGTCCCGGACATCGACACGCCGAAGCCCAGGTCCTGGCCCTCGGCGCTACTCCACTCGACCTGGACGACGAGGACGGCCGGCGCGGATTCCGGGTGTACGCGGATTCGGATTCCGGGTGCACGCCGAGCCCGTCGGCCATCCGTTTCGCCTGCGCCGGGAGTGGACGGCGGCCTGCGCCGGGAGTGAAGGCGGCTGCCCCGCCCCACACAACCGGTGCGTGGCGATGGGCCTCACGGTCTCACGGGCGATACCGCAGCGGATGGTCCGCAGGCACCTCCACCATCACGATCTCGGTCCCGTCCGGGTCGGTGAGCCACATCTCGATCAGCCCCCACGGCTCCTTGAGCGGGGGCCGAAGGACCTCGACGCCCGCGGCCGTCAGCTCCTCGTACGCGGCGGTCAGGTCCGCCACCTGGAGCCACAGCTTGAGCGCGGGGGAGGGGGGTTCCTCGGAGTGGCCCGCGACCTCCAGGAAGCCGCCGCCGAGGAAATAGACGGTGCCGCGTTCGGGGCCGGTGCCGAACTCGCGGTAGACGGCGAGGCCCAACCGCTCGCCGTAGAAAGCGCGGGAGCGCTCGGGGTCGGTGGGGCGGAGCAAGGTCCGGCTGCTCAGTACATGCACCATGCATCCGCACTTTAGCCGGAGGGCTACGCTCGTCCCTGCCCGAGCAGCGCCCGAGCAGCGCCCCAGCCTGCCCGAGAACCGGAGACCTTTCCATGGACACCGTCGCTGCAGGCCCCACCTTCCGAGACGCCACCGACAATACCGCGCTGCGCCGACCTGCAGTTAGAGCTCCTGGTCAAGCCGCTCACTCCAGTCATGTCCATGAAGTGGCTCACGCCATAAGCCGCCTACGCCATCAGGCCGCCTACGCCGTGAAGCGGCCGGTGCGCTTGATCTCCGGGTAGTCGGTGGTCGCCCCGTCCAGCTCCAGGGCGCGCACCAGCCGCAGATGGTCCTGGGTGTTCACCACCCAGCCGATGATCCGCCGGTCCGCCTTGCGCGCGTACTCGACGATCTCCAGGGTGAGCCGCCGGATGTTCAGCACGAGGCTGGTGGCGCCGACCACGGTGGCGCGCTCGACGACGTCGGTGCCGTACCGGCTGGCGACCAGCGCGGTGCGTACGCCCGGGACGAGCCGCGCGATCTCGGCGATCGCTTCGTCGTGGAACGACAGCACCTCGACCCGGCCGACCAGATCCCGCCGGTGCATGACCTCGGCGAGCGCACGGGCCGCCGCGAGGTCCTTGATCTCGGCCTGCAGCGGCGCCGTCACGGCGTCCAGGACCTCCTCGAAGACCGGGATGCGCTCGCCGAGGCCCGCGTTTAGCGCGCGCAGTTCGGCGAAGGTCTTCTCGGCGATCGGCCCCGAACCGTCGGTCGTCCGGTCCACGTAGGCGTCGTGCATGACGACGAGCTCGCCGTCCTTGCTCAGATGCAGATCGAGTTCGATCACGTCAAGGCCCGCTTGCTGGGCGGCGACGAAGGAACGGAGGGTGTTCTCCGGTTCGACACCCATGATTCCGCGATGACCGATGGTGAGGAAGTTCAAGGCTCACTCCGCTTCCGTCGACGGCGGCTCGGCTGCCGCGCGCTCCGGTCCCGTGCCCCGCGGCAAGGCCGCAGCCTAATGGCCCGGCTCGAGGTTGAACCTGGTCCGACACCGGGGAATGACGCCTTCCATCCGCCTCCATCCGCCCGAGCCCGCCACCGCCGCGGTGTCCCGGCTCACCCTTGGGTGGGCGAGTTTCGAGAGCGTTGACCGACACCGCGGCCGAATTTCGGCGGTCAGCGCGTGAACCTTGCCACTGCTCCCCAGGAAGCAGTGGAAGTAATCGGGATAACGACATCCAGCAGGAAAAAGTGCGGTGAACGTGAGGTTGAACAGGATAATTTCCCGATCGTCCTCTTGTGAGGGGGAACCTCACCTGCATACGGTGTCCCTATGCGAGTTCTCCCGTGGAGGATGGGTCATGACGGAAATTCTTGTACGGGTCAGTGCCCAGGTGCAGGTTCCTCCCGGCGGCAGGGTGGTGGAGCACCCGGCCTGGCCCGTGCTCAAGGATGCCGTGGAGCGAATCCGGCCATGGCAGTCCAAGGACGGCTCGATCGACTTCGACGCCGAGGGCGCACCGGATCTTGGTGACGCCGAGCTCGCCGTACGCCGTGTCGTGGACGCCGTCGAGGCGCTCGCCCCGCTGCTGTCGCACGACGCCGCGTACCACGAGGCGCTCATCAAGGACCTGTGTGGCTGGGCGGAGGACGGCTTCAAGGTGCCCGACTTCCTGGACTCACTGTTGGCCTTCCAGCCTGCCGCGCACCGTGAGGACGGGCTCCAACACCTTGTCGTCTTCCCGATGTACACACAGAACGGCAACCCGGACCGCAACCTCGAAGCGGTCGTACTGCGCATGGTGTGGCCGGACTGGCTCGCCGAGCTGGAACGCACCCGCTACGACAACCCGCTGTTCTGCGGCATCACCTTCGAGGACTTCACCTCGGGCTACGACACCAACTCGGCCGTTCTTTTCCCGGAGACGATCGCCGTGCGCGAGGCCCCCGAGCGATTCTCCTGGGGCGGTATCTTCTGCGATCGCGAGGCGGCCCGCTTCCGCCGGGTCACCGAGGCCGCCATCGACATCCTGGGCCTCGAACTGCCCGACGACGTCCGTGAGATGGTCGGCGACCAGGACCGCTGCCAGCAGGCCTTCGTCCTGTGGGACATGGTCCACGACCGCACCCACAGCCACGGCGACCTGCCCTTCGACCCGTTCATGATCAAACAGCGCCAGCCGTTCTGGATGTACGGCCTGGAGGAGCTGCGCTGCGACCTCACTGCCTTCAAAGAGGCCGTGAAGCTGGCGGACTACGGCTTCCCGCAGGGCTGTGACGTCCAGTACGCGGTGCTGTTCGACCGGATGTTCCGCTTCCCGGTCACCGGTGAGCGCGTCCGCAACTACGACGGCCTCGGCGGCCAGCTGCTCTTCGCCTACCTGCACAAGCACGACGTCGTCCGCTGGACGGACAACAAGCTGTTCATCGACTGGCAGCGCGCCCCGCAGGTCACCAATGAGCTGTGCACCGAGATCGAGCGGCTGTACCGCGCCGGCATCGACCGTCCGAAGCTGGTCCACTGGTTCGCCGGCTACGAGCTGGTCTCCACCTACCTCGCCCCGCACCCGGGCTCCCGCTGGGCCAAGGGTCCGGACGCCCTGGACCTGACGCAGCCGCCGCGTAAGCTCGTGGACGACGTGCTTCCGGACGAGTTTCCGTTGAGCATGTTCTATGAGGCACTCTCCAAGAAGCTGAAGAACGTGATCGCCTCCACCAAGGGAATCACCGCTGGGGGCGCCGAGCGGGCCATCGCGTGAGCGCCCGCGCCCACACCGCTCAGCAGGAGGCAAAGATGGGGAACAGGAACGGGGCACTGAGCGGCGCGGTGATCGCGGTGGCCGGTGCCGGCGGACCCGCCGGCAGGGCGACGCTGTTGCGGCTCGCCGAGGCCGGGGCGATCGTCGTCGGTTCGGACAACGACCCGGAGCGGCTCGCGGAGGCGGTGGACGCGGCACGTTATGCACACGGCGGCGCCAGCGTCATCGGGGACACGGTAGACCTGCTGGACCCGCAGTCGACCCGTGACTGGGCAGACCACATCGACAAGGACTTCGGCCGTGTGGACGGTCTTGTCCACCTCGTCGGCGGCTGGCGCGGGAGTGAGACGTTCACGCGCACCGGCATCGATGACTGGGATTTTCTGGAGCTGCTGCTCATTCGTACCGTGCAGCACACCTCGCTCGCCTTCTTCGACGCGCTCAAGCGCAGCGACCGCGGCCGATACGTCTTGATCAGCGCCGCCGGCGCCAGCAGGCCGACCGCCGGGAACGCGGCGTACGCCTCCGCGAAGGCCGCCGCCGAGGCGTGGACGCTGGCCATGGCCGACGCCTTCCGCAAGGCGTCGGGCGAGGGCGGCCCGACCTCCGCGGCCACCATTCTGATCGTGAAGGCATTGGTGCACGAAGCGATGCGCGCCGAGCGCCCCAACGCGAGGTTCGCGGGCTTCACCGACGTCAAGGATCTGGCCGAGGCCATCGCCGGGGTATGGGAGAAGCCCGCCGCCGAAGTGAACGGAAACCGTCTGTGGCTGACCGAGAAGCCGTGAACCCTTCCGAGGCAGCTCTTACGCAGGCCCGGCGTCATCACGACCCGCAGATCCGCGGTTTCGCCAGTGACAACTACGCGGGGGCCCACCCCGAGGTGCTCGCCGCCCTGGCCCTGGCCAACGGCGGGCATCAGGTCGCGTACGGCGAGGACGCGTACACCGACCATCTCCAGCAGGTGATGCGCAGCCACTTCGGGGCGAGTGCCGAGGCGTTCCCCGTCTTCAACGGGACGGGAGCCAACGTCGTGGCACTCCAGGCACTCACGGACCGCTGGGGCGCGGTGATCTGTGCGGAGGGCGCGCACATCAACGTCGACGAGGGCGGCGCACCCGAGCGCATGGGCGGCCTCAAGCTGCTCTCCGTGCCCACGCCGGACGGCAAGCTCACGCCCGAGCTGATCGACCGGCAGGCCTGGGGCTGGGAGGACGAGCACCGCGCGATGCCGCAGGTCGTCTCGATCACACAGAACACCGAACTCGGCACCGTCTACACGCCCGACGAGGTCCGCGCGATCTGCGAACACGCCCACGCGCACGGCATGAGGGTCCACCTCGACGGGGCCCGGACAGCCAACGCGGCCGCCTCGCTGAACGTCCCCATGCGGGCGTTCACCAACGCGGTCGGCGTGGATGTCCTGTCCTTCGGCGGCACCAAGAACGGCGCGCTGTTCGGCGAGGCCGTCGTCGTCCTCAACCGGGACGCCGTCAGCCACATGAAGCATCTGCGGAAGCTGTCGATGCAGCTTGCCTCCAAGATGCGTTTCGTCTCCGTGCAGTTGGAGGCACTGCTCGCCAAGGATCTGTGGCTGCGCAACGCCCGGCATGCCAATGAGATGGCTCAGCGCCTGGCCGAGGGTGTGCGCGCCGTTCACGGTGTCGAGATCCTGCACCCCGTCCAGGCCAACGCGGTCTTCGCGCGGCTGCCGCATGACGTGAGCGCGCGTCTGCAGAAGCGTTACCGCTTCTACTTCTGGAACGAGGCCGCCGGTGACGTCCGCTGGATGTGCTCCTTTGACACGACCGAGGACGACGTGGACGGGTTTCTGGCGGCACTCAAGGAGGAGATGGCCCGCTAGGCTCACCGGCGCGCGGACCACCGTCAACGACCCCCGAGCAGCCGGCGTAACGGTGCTCGCCCTGAAAACGGCGGCTCAGCGCGCCTCGGCCGCCCGCACCTCTTCGGGGGTCGGGGCCGTGCCGCCCAGGTGCGCGGGCATCCACCAGGTGTCGTTCGGGTCCTTGGGGCGTACGGGGTAGGCGCGCTGGGCGGCTTCCAGCAGCTCCTGGACGCGCTCACGCAGCTGCCGGGTGATCGCGCCCGCGTACTTGTCGCGGGAGGCCTCGATGGCCTCGCCGACCCGGACGGTGATCGGGATGTGACTGCGCTTGAAGTTGCGCGGGTGGCCCTTCGTCCAGAGCCGCTGCGTACCCCACAGGGCCATCGGGACCAGCGGGACGCCGGCCTCCTGGGCCAGCCGCGCGGCACCCGACTTGAAGCTCTTCAGCGTGAACGACTGCGAAATGGTGGCCTCGGGGAAGACCCCGACGATCTCACCGGAACGCAGCGAGTCGAGCGCGTGCGCGTACGCGGCCTCACCCTGGGTGCGGTCCACCGGGATGTGCTTCATGTTGCGCATCAGCGGACCGGAGACCTTGTGCCGGAACACCGATTCCTTCGCCATGAAGCGGACCAGACGCTTCTGCGGCAGCGCGGCGAGACCGTCGAAGATGAAGTCCAGGTAGCTGATGTGATTGCTCACCAGCACCGCACCGCCCGAGCGCGGGATGTTCTCCGATCCCTTGCAGTCGATCTTCAGGTCCCAGGCTTTGAACAACGTGCGGGCGAGACCGATGGCGGGACGGTAGGCAAGCTCAGCCATGAACGGAGTGGACCCTTCTCTCTGTTGTGCCTGGGAAGGGGGCTCCCGGCGGGAAAGTTACGCAGCCGTAGGTTTACGGCATTGCGCAGATCGTGCCCCAAGAACGGACGAGTGGCCAGTCCTGGTGCCGCCGAACGGCGAGATTCTCGTCACGTCGGCAGTTGATCCACCTCGGAGCCATCCCCGTCTCCTACGCGTCCGCTGCTCCGTACCACGACTCTGCGCGTCTACTCCGCGCGCGCCGTCACCCGACGCACCAGCAGAAACATCTCGCAGCCCAGGCAGTATCCGAAGGCGGCGTTGAGGAACGCCGCCGCGAGCGCGCATCCGGTGGCGGCCAGTCCCAGCCACAGCGGCCCCCACAGGTAGCCGACCAGTCCGACGAGCGCGAAGAGCAAACCGACGGCCTGGGCGAAGCGCGGCGGTTCGGGCGACTCGAACTCCGTGGGCGGCCCGATCCGCGAGCGTACGGCCTTGCGGAACAGCCAGCCGTACGGTGAGCGCCGCACGCCCCCGGTCGCGCCGAGCGCGAAGCTCAGCGTCTGCCAGGCGAGCAGCCAGGCGCTTCCGGTGATGAGTACGGCGGCCAGTACGGCGGTTGTCACAGCGGCCCCGAAACGTGGCCCTCTTCTATCGATGTCCATGAACCAAGCATTCCGCATGGATGTGCTCCCACGGACCGGGAATGTTTGCGCTCTCGTGAACGCTGAGGTCGACGATGACCGGACTTGTGGTGTGCGTGGTGGTGCTCGCAATGGCGAGCGCCTATGGAGTGCTGCATCGGCGGTGGAAGGGGCGGATGGGAGTGCGTGTACGGGACGTCGGGAAGCGGCTCGGTGCGGCCGAGTTGGGCGACGACCTCGGCGAACGGGCCACGCTCGTCCAGTTTTCCAGCGCTTTCTGCGCGCCCTGCCGTGCGACCCGCAGGGTGCTCGGCGAGATCGCCGGAGTGGTCCCCGGTGTGACCCACATCGAGATCGACGCCGAGAACCACCTGGATCTCGTACGCGAACTCGACATCCTCAAAACACCGACCGTGCTCGTGCTCGACGCGGACGGAGTCGTCGTACGCCGCGCGACCGGGCAGCCGCGCAAGGCGGACGTGATCGCCGCGCTTGGCGAGGCCGTCGGCTCGACGGCTACGCCCGGGTGACGCATCTCCCAGATACCGGAACGCGCTTGACTGTACGCACCACCCATCGTCAGCCTGGCCGTGTGCCTCCGGAACTCCTTCTCTTCGAGCGCGAACGCATTCAAGTGGCGTCCCTCGCCCGCACCGTGAGCGCGTGCTGTCCAGGCTGTTGAGCAGCCCAGGACCCGCTCGCCACCTCCCGCAGAGGACAACTCCATGACGGCCGTGCCCGACCTCGGAACCCCTCGACTCGCCTCTCCGGACCTGCTCCGCTCCGTCTTCAGACGGCACGCGGCCGGAGTCGCCGTGATCACCGCCCAGGGCTGCGGCCCCGTGGGATTCACCGCCACCTCGCTCACCTCGGTGTCCGTCGAGCCCCCGATGCTCTCCTTCGGTATCGGCACCGGCGCCTCCAGTTGGCCGGTGATCTCCGGGACCGACCATGTCGGCGTCCACATACTCGGCGAGCACCAGCAGGAGCTCGCCGCCACCTTCGCCCGCAGCGGTGCCGACCGCTTCGGCGCGCCGACCGGCTGGCGCGAAGGCCCCGAGGGGGTTCCCGTGCTCGACGACGTCCTGGCCTGGCTGGTGTGCCGGATCGTCGCGCGCGTCCCCGCCGGGGACCACCGCATCGTCCTGGCCGAGGTCCTTCTCGGCGACCCCACCGGCGCGGGGCGCCCGCTCCTCTATCACCAGGGGCGTTTCCATGGACTGCGCCACTGAGTGCGACGGAATCCACGGAATCAATGGAATCCACCAATCGACGGGCCGGGCTGTCTGCCGCCTGCGAGAGCGTCGAGTTCCGATTACGCTGCGTTGCAGATGTCACAGTTCGAAGCGCTTGCTCAGCGGGATGGAACTGGGTGTACTGGCGAGTAATATTTGGTTCGGAGCGCAGGCCACCCCAACCGGGACGGGCCGCTTCAGGCGCCTATGCTGCCTGCAGCAAGGCAGCTCGGAAATGACGATTGCAGTAGGAGAGCCGGCGTGAGCCTGAGGATCGTTGTCACTGTGAAGTACGTGCCCGACGCCACCGGCGACCGGCACTTCGCCGATGACCTGACCGTCGACCGGGACGACGTGGACGGTCTGCTGTCGGAGCTCGACGAGTATGCGGTCGAGCAGGCGCTGCAGATCGCCGAAGGCCGGAGGCAGGGCGGGGGCGAGGCGGAGATCACCCTGTTGACCGTCGGCCCCGAGGATGCCAAGGACGCGCTGCGCAAGGCCCTTTCCATGGGTGCGGACAAGGCCATCATCGTCGAGGACGACGACCTGCACGGTACCGACGCCATCGGTACGTCACTGGTGCTGGCCAAGGCGATTGAGAAGGTCGGCTACGACCTGGTCATCTCCGGCATGGCGTCCACCGACGGCACCATGGGTGTGGTCCCGGCCCTGCTCGCCGAGCGGCTGGGCGTCCCGCAGGTCACGCTGCTCTCCGAGGTCTCCGTCGAGGACGGCGTGGTCAAGGGCCGCCGGGACGGTGACTCCGCCTCCGAGCAGCTCCAGGCATCCCTTCCGGCCGTGGTCTCCGTGACGGACCAGTCGGGGGAGGCGCGCTACCCCTCCTTCAAGGGCATCATGGCCGCCAAGAAGAAGCCGGTTCAGTCCTGGGACCTGTCCGACCTCGGCATCGAGGCCGAGGAGGTCGGTCTTGAGGGCGCTCACACGGTCGTCGACTCCGCGGCCGAGCGTCCGGCGCGCACGGCCGGCACGATCGTCAAGAACGAGGGCGAGGGCGGCAAGCAGCTCGCTGAGTTCCTCGCGGGTCAGAAGTTCATCTAAGGCCCGCACGTCCCAACTCATCGACCGCCCCGCACACTTCGCAAGCAGGAGAGAAGAAGTCCCATGGCTGAAGTTCTCGTCTACGTCGACCACGTGGACGGTGCCGTCCGCAAGCCCACGCTGGAGCTGCTGACCCTGGCCCGCCGCATCGGCGAGCCCGTCGCCGTCGCCCTCGGCTCCGGCGCCGAGAACACCCGGGCCACTCTCGCCGAGCACGGCGCGGCGCGGGTGCTCACCCACGACGCCGCCGAGTACGCCGACTACCTGGTCGTACCGAAGGTGGACGCGTTGCAGGCCGCCTACGAGCTGGTGTCCCCGGCCGCCGTGCTGGTGCCGTCCTCCGCCGAGGCCAAGGAGATCGCCGCCCGTCTCGCGGTCCGTATCGGCTCGGGCGTCATCACCGACGCCGTCGACCTGGAGGCCGGCGACGAAGGCCCGGTGGCCACGCAGTCGGTGTTCGCCGCCTCGTTCACGACCAAGTCCCGCGTCTCCAGGGGCACCCCGGTCATCACCATCAAGCCGAACTCGGCCGCCGTGGAGCCGGCGCCGGCCGCCGGCGCTGTGGAGGCGCTGTCCGTGTCCTTCTCGGAGAAGTCCACCGGCACCAAGGTCACCGCGCGCACGCCGCGCGAGTCGACCGGCCGCCCCGAGCTGACCGAAGCCGCGATCGTGGTCTCCGGCGGCCGCGGAGTCAACGGCGCGGAGAACTTCGCGGTCATCGAGGCGCTCGCCGACTCGCTCGGCGCGGCCGTCGGTGCCTCCCGTGCCGCCGTGGACGCCGGCTGGTACCCGCACTCCCACCAGGTCGGCCAGACCGGCAAGAGCGTGTCCCCGCAGCTGTACATCGCCTCCGGCATCTCTGGTGCCATCCAGCACCGGGCCGGCATGCAGACCTCGAAGACGATCGTGGCGATCAACAAGGACGCCGAGGCTCCGATCTTCGACCTGGTCGACTACGGCGTGGTCGGCGACCTGTTCGAGGTCGTCCCGCAGCTCACCGAGGAGATCAAGTCCCGCAAGGGCTGAGACCTCTGGATGTCACCGGGCCCCTGTGACCGTCACGGTCGCGGGGGCCTTCGGCTCGCTCAACCCAGGCTCGGGGACGCCTGGACGGGCAGATGGTGCTTGCGCATCACGGGGCGGCGGACGGGCCAGCTGTGTTTGCCCGTGCTGCTCGCCAAGCGCAGGTTGAACGTCATTACGTCGAGCTGGCCGCCACGTCCGCGGCTTCCCTGCTCGGTGGCGGTGGCGGTGGCGGTGGCGGTGGCAGTGGCGGGCGTCGCGGACTTCTGCGGACCCGAGGCCTCGCCCGAACCGAAGAAGGGCACCATGACCGCGGCGACCGCCGCGGTCTGCGCCGGACAGCTTCGCCATACGGGTCTGTCATTCCGTTTACCGGAAAGAAAGGAAGCGTGGGATGAGTCGGCAGAAGAGGGTGACGACCAGCCTCGCGGGCAGCGTGAGTAGGGAGATCAGCGCCTGGCTCGCCCCCGTCGACGCGGAGCTGGAGCGCCGCTACCCCGGCGACGGCGGCACCCGCCAGCCCGTCCACACCGTCTACGTACCCGGCGACGCCTTCGCCGCCGACACCATCCGCTCCTGGGGTGACCAAGCTCTTGCCGCCCTCGGCCAACACGCCCCGGACGCCGCCTCCTTCGCCGCTGTCCTCGGCCTCGCCGATGAGCTCGCCGGACCCGTCTACGACCGCGTGCGCGCCAAGTTGGAGCGGGAGCCGATCGAAGACCTTCGTGTCGACTTCGAGGACGGCTACGGCGCACGTCCCGACGCCGAGGAGGACGAGACCGCCGTGAGGGCCGCCCGGCTGATCGCGGCGGCGTACGAGAACGGGACGGCGGCCCCGTACATGGGCATCCGCATGAAGTGCATGGAGGCCCCCGTGCGCGACCGGGGCATCCGTACGCTCGACATCTTCCTGACCGGTTTGATGGAGGCCGCCGGACTGCCCGACGGCCTGGTGCTCACCCTGCCCAAGGTGACGTACCCGGAACAGGTCACGGCCATGGTGCGGCTGCTGGAGGCGTTCGAGAAGGCGCACGGTCTGAAGCCGGGGCGGATCGGCTTCGAGATCCAGATCGAGACCAGCCAGGCCATCCTCGCCACCGACGGCACCGCGGCCGTCGCCCGGATGATCCAGGCCGCCGAGGGCCGCGCCACCGGACTGCACTACGGCACCTTCGACTACAGCGCCTGCCTCGGGGTCAGCGCCGCCCACCAGGCCGGCGACCACCCGGCCGCCGACCACGCCAAGGCCATCATGCAGGTCGCGGCCGCGGGCACCGGCGTGCGTGTCTCGGACGGCTCCACCAACGTCCTGCCCGTCGGCCCGACCCCGAAGGTCCACGACGCCTGGCGGCTGCACTACGGCCTCACCCGCCGCGCCCTCGCCCGCGCCTACTACCAGGGCTGGGACATGCACCCGGGGCACATTCCGACCCGGTACGCGGCCGTGTTCGCGTTCTACCGCGAGGGCTTCGAGCAGGCCGCGGCGCGCCTCACCCGGTACGTGGGCCGCACGGGCGGCGATGTGAGGGACGAGCCCGCGACCGTCAAGGCGCTCAGCGGCTACCTGCTGCGCGGCCTGGACTGCGGGGCCCTCGACATCGCGGAAGTGGCCCATGCGACGGGCTTGACCCGCGCCGATCTGGAGGGCTTCGCGACGCCCAGGCGGGGCGGCCTGACGGTCTCCGCCGGGTAGCGGTGCGCCATGGGTCAGTCCGCGGGTGGCAGTTCGCCCGAGCCACGGGTGATCAGCCTGGTCGGGAGTTCGATGCGCTCCGGGAGGGCGAGGGTGCCGTCGAGGCGGCGGAAGAGGCGTTCGGCGGCCGTGCGGCCGAGCCGGGCAGCGTTCTGGGCGACGACGGTTACGCCGGGCTGGAGGAGGTCGGCGAGTTCGATGTCGTCGAAACCGACGAGGGCGACGGGGCGGGTGTGCTCGGCCAAAACGCGGACCACCGTGACGGTCACACGGTTGTTGCCCGTGAAGATCGCGGTGACGGGGGAGGGGCCCGACAGCATGGTCTCGGCGGCCCTGCGGACCCGCTGCGGATCGGTGACACCCAGGGACATGAGGGCCTCCTCGACGGAGACGCCCCCTTCCTCCATGGCGGTGCGATAGCCGCGCAGCCGCTCGGCGGCGGTGTGGATGCGGGGCATGTCGCCGATGAACCCGATACGGCGGTGACCGTGGGCGATGAGATGGGCGACGCCGTCGCGCGCACCGCCGAAGTTGTCGGACAGGACGACGTCCGCGTCGATCTGTCCCGCGGGACGGTCCACGAAAACCGTGGCGACGCCCGCCTTTATCTCCGGCTCCAGATAGCGGTGGTCGTCGCCGGCCGGAATCAGGACGAGCCCGTCCACACGGCGCGCGCACAGCGCGAGCGCCAGCTCCTGCTCGCGGTCCGGGTCCTCGGCGCTGGAGCCGTTGATCAGCAGGGCGCCGTGGGCGCGGGCCACCTCCTCGATCGCGCGGCTGAGCGGCCCGTAGAAGGGGTCGGCGAGGTCCTCCAGGACGAGGCCGATGCTCGCGGTACGGCCCTTGCGCAGCACCCGCGCGCTGTCGTTGCGGCGGAAGCCCAGTGCCTCGATCGCCTCCTGCACCCGGCGCTCGGTTTCCGGGGTGACGCCTGGCTCGCCGTTGACTACACGCGACACCGTCTTGAGGCCGACTCCGGCATGCGCCGCGACGTCCTTCATGGTGGGACGGATGCCGTATCGGTGGTCGGTTCGGTGGGCGGGCTGTGCCACGGTGCGCTGTCCTGTCCTGTGGTCAACGGGGCTACGTCGGTGCTGAGGTGCTCACTGGTGCTTACTCGGATGTGGCGTCGAGCATAGAGGCTGGACAACGTTGTCAAGTGCCGGAAGACTGTCCCTCGCATTCTCCGGCCTGCCCTGCTTCGGGGGCCAGTCGTGCTGCCTGTTCGTCCGGCCGGGGGCCCGGGACCACTCCCGGAAGGATTCCCGGGCACCCCGGAAAACTCCGGGGACACCCCGCGGAAAGACACAGCACCGGGAGATCAGACACTGATGCACACCGACCTCGTGGCCGCGCTCGACATCGGCGGCACCAAGATCGCCGGAGCTCTGGTGGACGGCCACGGCCACATCCTGGTGCGTGCGCAGCGCGCGACGCCCACGCGGCAGGACGGCGACACCGTGATGCGGGCCGTCGAAGCCGTGCTCGGCGAGCTGACGGTCTCGCCGCTGTGGAGCCGCGCCACGGCGCTCGGCATCGGCAGCGCGGGCCCGGTGGACGCCTCGGCGGGCACCGTGAGCCCGGTGAACGTCCCCGGCTGGCGCGACTATCCGCTGGTCGAGCGAGTCCGTGCCACCACAGCCGGGCTGCCCGTGGAGCTGATCGGCGACGGTGTGGCCATCACGGCGGCCGAGCACTGGCAGGGTGCGGCCCGGGGGCACGACAACGCGCTGTGCATGGTCGTGTCGACGGGTGTCGGCGGCGGTCTGGTCCTGGGCGGCCGGCTGCACCCTGGGCCCACGGGCAACGCCGGCCACATCGGTCACATCAGTGTGGATCTTGACGGCGACCTCTGCCCGTGCGGGTCGCGAGGCTGTGTCGAGCGCATCGCGAGTGGTCCCAACATCGCGCGCCGCGCCATCGAGCGCGGCTGGCAGCCCGGTCCCGACGGCGACACCTCGGCCGCCGCGGTGGCTGCCGCCGCCCGCGCCGGTGACCCCGTCGCGATCGCCTCCTTCGAGCGGGCCGCCCAGGCCCTGGCGGCCGGCATCGCGGCGACCGCGACCCTGGCGGAGATCGACATCGCGGTGATCGGTGGGGGAGTGGGCAAGGCGGGCGACATCCTGTTCACACCCCTGCGCGTGGCCCTGCGCGACTATGCGACCCTCTCGTTCGTCCAGCGCCTCACTGTGAAGCCCGCGCAGATGGGGACGGACGCGGGTCTGGTCGGCGCGGCGGCCGCCGCGCTCACCCGCAGGCCGAGCGCGACGGCGGCGGGAGTCTGACGACGGGGGGCAGAGGGGCGCAGGGGTGCAGGGCACAGGGACGCAGAGGGCCGGCCGTGACGTGTGTGCCGTTGAGTAGTCCGGCAACGAACGTCGACGCCCTGGCCCGGTAGAGGAACGGACCACCATCGGCCCCGCCGCGGCCACGTCCCCGTAAGCCCGGCCCTCCAGGCCGGGCTTCCGCTCGTGTCCCGCGGCGGCTCGCCCGAGCAGGGCCGCCACCGTGCGCCGAAGGCGCCCTCATCAGTGCCTGGTTTCCGTGGCAGGGTGGAGGGGGCAAGCCTCAGGGGGCCAACAGAAGAGGGGGAACCGTGATCGTCTGGATCAACGGTGCGTTCGGTGCGGGGAAGACCACCACCGCACGGGAACTGATCGACCTGATCCCGAACAGCACACTCTTCGACCCCGAGCTCATCGGAGCCGGGCTGACGCATCTGCTGCCGCCCAAGCACCTCTCCGAGGTCGGCGACTTCCAGGACCTGGCGGTCTGGCGCCGGCTCGTGGTCGACACCGCGGCCGCGCTGCTCGCGGAACTCGAGGGCGTCCTGGTGGTTCCCATGACCCTGCTGCGCCAGGACTACCGCGACGAGATCTTCGGCGGACTCGCCGCACGCAGGATTCCGGTACGCCATGTACTCCTCGCCCCGGCGGAAACGATCCTGCGGGAGCGAATAGCCGGCCGCGAGGCGCCGCCCGACCTGACCGACGGGCAGACAGGGGTACGCCAGTGGTCGTACGACCACATCGAGCCCTACCGCGCCGCCCTGGCCGACTGGCTCACCGCCGACGCCCACCCCGTCGACACAAGCGCCCTCACGCCGTACGAGGCCGCCGAGCGCGTCGCCGACGCCGTGCGCACCGACGCCGTCCCCGTCTGCGACATCGTGCAGACCCCTGAGCCCACCGCGGAGACCGTCGCCTCCGGGGTGCTCCTCTTCGACGAACAGAACCGGGTGCTCCTCGTCGACCCGACGTACAAGGCCGGTTGGGAGTTCCCCGGCGGCGTCGTGGAACGCGGCGAGGCACCCGCGCGCGCCGGCATGCGCGAGGTCGCCGAGGAGACCGGCATCCAACTCGACGACGTACCAAGCCTGTTGGTCGTCGACTGGGAACCGCCCGCGCCTCCCGGCCACGGCGGGCTGCGCCTGCTCTTCGACGGCGGACGGCTCGACGGCGGCAAGGCCCGGCAGATGCTGCTGCCGGGCCCCGAACTGCGGGACTGGCGCTTCGTCACCGAGGAGGAGGCGGCCGCCCTGCTGCCATCCGTCCGCTACGAGCGGCTGCGCTGGGCGCTGCGCGCACGGGAACGGGGGGCCGCGCTGTACCTGGAGGCCGGGGTTCCCGTGGGATAGGCGCCCAGGCCTCAACCGCGAGGCGCTCCAGTTCCTCGGGCGACGCGCTCTCGTTCACGGCGTGGATCCGCGCCTCCGGCTCGCTCAGGCCGATCAGGAGGAGCTCCGCCCGCGGGTAGAGGGACGCGAGGGTGTCGCACAGCTGGATGGAGCCGCCCTGCCCCGCGTACTGCATCTCCGCCCCGTCGTACGCGACGCTCATCGCCTCGGCATCGCCGCGTACGCGCATACGCTGCCGATGCTCCCACGCGGTCTTCGCGGAAGCCCGCCGTAGGATGCGTGAGGAAAGTGCGGCAGGCGGCTGGATCGGAGCAGCAGACCATCGTGAGCAGCGAGAATTCTTCGGGTGACGCACAGCGGGTATGGGACGTCGTCGTGGTCGGTGCGGGGCCCGCGGGTGCCTCGGCGGCCTATGCGGCAGCGGTCGCGAGGCGCCGCGTCCTGGTGCTGGAGAAGGCGGAGCTGCCCCGCTACAAGACGTGTGGCGGCGGCATCATCGGCCCCTCGCGCGACGCTCTGCCGCCCGGTTTCGAGTTGCCGCTGCGGGATCGGGTGCACGCGGTCACGTTCTCGCTGGACGGCAGGTTCACCCGCACCCGCCGCTCCCGGAAGATGCTCTTCGGGCTTATCAACCGGTCCGAGTTCGACCAGCAGCTCGTGGAGCACGCGCAGAAGGCGGGCGCCGAGCTGCGTACCGGCGTCACGGTCTCGCGGGTGGAACAGCACGGATCCGCCGTACCGGACCGGCGCACCGTGGCCGTCGTACTGCAGGACGGCGAGACCGTGCTGGCGCGGGCCGTGGTGGGCGCGGACGGCAGTGCCGGCCGGATAGGAGCGCATGTCGGGGTCAAGCTCGAACAGGTCGACCTGGGTCTGGAGGCGGAGATCCCCGTCCCGGAGACCGTCGCCGAGGACTGGCAGGGGCGGGTGCTCATCGACTGGGGCCCCATGCCCGGCAGTTACGGGTGGGTGTTCCCCAAGGGCGACACGCTCACCGTGGGCGTGATCTCGGCGCGTGGTGAAGGAGCCGCCACCAAGCGGTATCTGATCGACTTCATCGCGCGGCTCGGGCTCGCGGGCTTCGAGCCGAGCATCTCGTCGGGGCATCTGACGCGCTGCCGCGCCGACGACTCGCCGCTGTCGCGCGGGCGGGTGCTGGTGTGCGGGGACGCGGCGGGGCTGCTCGAGCCGTGGACCCGCGAGGGCATCTCCTTCGCCCTGCGGTCGGGGCGGCTCGCGGGGGAGTGGGCGGTACGGATCGCCGAGGCGCATGATGCCGTGGACAGCCGGCGCCAGGCCCTGAACTACGCCTTCGCCGTCAAGGCGGGGCTGGGCGTCGAGATGAGCGTGGGCAAGCGGCTGCTGACGGTCTTCGAACACCGCCCCGGCCTCTTCCACGCGGCCATCACCGGGTTCCGGCCCGCGTGGAAGGCCTTCACCGGCATAACCCGCGGCTCCACGTCACTCGGCGAGATGGTCCGCACCCACCCGATGGCCGGGCGCGCCCTGACGGCGCTCGACCGGTAGCCGGGCCGGGTCCCAGCGGCCTGGCTGGGGCTGCGCTTGAGCTGGGGGCGGGTCTTGAGCCGGGCCGGGTGGGGCCTTCGGGGTGCGGGCTGCATCACGGCGGACTCCTGGACGGTCTGAAACCCGGAGAGGCGCTGACCGCCCGAAGCCGCACGGGGCGGGCGCAGACCGCCTGAGGCCGGTGGCGCGGGGAGTGCGGCCGGCCGGGACGCTGACGGCCCGAGGCCGGTGGAGACCCTGACCGTCTGACGCAGGGCACCTGCGCTGATCGCTTGTCCCAAGCATGCTCTGCCACTACGGGGGAACCCGGCGACCCATGCCAACAACACTCCGGGCACTGAGTGGGCGGCGACGGCGCCCACTGCCTGCCGGACCGGCCCACGCCTGGGACGCGGGGCAGGCTCGGAAGATTCATTGCCCCCATGGGCCGCGGCCCTCGCTCTCCGTGAGTCACCCGGATGTCCTACACCACGGGGCCTCCACGGCTCCCGCGACGCACGCTGATCGGGGGCACCGACGGCGTTCCGGGTCCCTCGGGGATCCGGAACCAGACGGAACCAGACGGAACCAGACGGAACCGGATGCAACCGGATGGAACGAGACGTGAGCGAGATGAAACGAGAGCAGGGAGCCCGATACGCAGTCGCTGCGTACTGAGGAGAACGAAATGAGCACCGCTTTCGCACGCAACTGGGAACACGCCGTCGTCACCGGTGGCGCGGGTTTCGTCGGTTCCCACCTGTGCACCGTCCTGCTGGACTCGGGCACCGCCGTCACCTGTGTGGACGACTTCAGCACCGGCCGGCCGGAGAACGTGTCCCACCTGCTCGACCGCCCTGGATTCACCCTGGTGCGGGCCGACGTCGCCGAGGGATTCGCCGCCGGGCGGCCGCCGGACCTCGTACTGCATTTCGCGTCCCCTGCGTCCCCGGCCGACTATCTGCGGCTGCCCCTGCACACGATGGAGACCGGCAGCCTCGGCACGCGCAACGCTCTGGAACTCGCTCATGGCTCCGGCGCCCGCTTCCTTCTCGCCTCGACCTCGGAGGTCTACGGAGACCCGCAGCAGAACCCGCAGGACGAGCGGTACTGGGGTCATGTGAACCCGGTCGGACCGCGGAGCGTGTACGACGAGGCCAAGCGGTTCGGTGAGGCGCTGACCACCGCCCACGGCGCGGCAAAGGGGACCGACACCGGCATCGTGCGGCTGTTCAACACCTATGGCCCGCGGATGCGTGGCCACGACGGCCGTGCCGTTCCGACCTTCGTCCGGCAGGCGCTGGCGGGTGAACCCCTCACCGTCACCGGCGACGGCAGGCAGACCCGGTCGCTGTGCTACGTCGACGACACCGTGCGCGGCATCCTCGCGGCGGCGGGGCACGGTATGCGCGGCCCGGTCAACATCGGCAATGCCGTCGAGATCACCATGCTCGAACTGGCGCGCCTCGTCATCGAACTCACCGGATCCCCATCGGAGATCCGCTTCGTCGAACGGCCTACGGACGACCCCGCCGTGCGCTGCCCTGACATCGCACTGGCCCGCGACAAGCTCGGATGGGAACCGCTGGTGGCCGCCGAAGAAGGCCTGCGCCGCACGATCGACTGGTTCCGTGCCACACCGGACGGCGGACTGCCCGCCGCCGATCGCTGACCGGTGATCCGGCGCGAGCGACTGCCCTCACCAGGCAGACGTCCGGCTGCCTTCAGGCAGATGTGCGACTGGCCTCTCCAGGCAGATGTCCTGCGCTGGCGGAGCCGCCTTCGCCCCCGATTCGCCGACAGAGCCGAAAGATCTGGGACCCCCTCCATGCGCATCCTCGGAATCAACGCCCTCTTCCACGACCCCGCCGCCGCCCTGGTGATCGACGGACACACCGTCGCCGCCGCGGAGGAGGAGCGGTTCTCCCGGCGCAAGCATGGAAAACGACCGGTGCCGTTCTCCGCCTGGGAACTCCCGGAGAAGGCCGCCGCCTGGTGCCTGACACACGCCGGTCTGCGCCCGCAGGACCTCGACGCCGTCACCTACTCCTTCGATCCGGAACTCGCCCGGCCGGCCAGCTCCATGGGCCTGGACGACCCCTGGGACCACCTGCGGCTGACGTACGCCCGCGAGGCCCCCCGCTTCCTCGGGGCCGCGCTGCCCGGCCTGGACGCCGGCATCGTCCGTTTCGTACCGCACCACATGGCCCACGCCGCGTCGAGCGCTTTCGCCGCACCCGACGCCGAGGCGTCGTCCGTACTGGTCCTGGACGGCCGCGGGGAACGCGCCTCGCATCTCGCCGCGCACCGGGTCGGGGACCGGCTGGAGGCCCTGTACGCGCAGGAACTGCCCCATTCGCTCGGGCTGGTCTACGAGGAGCTCACCGGGCACCTCGGGTTCCTGCGCTCCTCCGACGAGTTCAAGGTGATGGCACTCGCCTCCCACGGCACTCCGCGCATGCTGCCCGAACTGCGCCGCCACGTGTATCCCACGGGCGACGGCGGGTTCCGTGCCACCGCGGTGCCCTGGCACGAACTGTGCGCGCCGCGCGGCCCGGAGGAGCCATGGACGCAGGACCACGCGGATGTGGCGGCCAGTGCCCAGGCCGTCCTGGAGGAGACGCTGCTGGACCTCGTTCGCTGGCTGCACGGGAAGACCCAGGACAGCGTGCTCACCCTCGCGGGGGGTGTCGCCCTCAACTGCGTCGCCAACTCCCGGATCGCCCGCGAGGGCCCGTTCAGCCATGTGTGGGGGCAGCCCGCGGCCGGTGCCGCGGGCACGGCGCTGGGCGGCGCCCTGCTGCTGTCCGCCGGCGTCGGGGACGAGCCGGAGCCCATGACCGGAGCGGATCTGGGCCGGGACTGGTCGGAGGCGGAGCTCGGAGCCTGGTTGAAGACGGCGGCCGTGCCGTTCGACCGGCCGCCGGACATCGCCGCGACCGCGGCCCGCGCGCTGGCGGACAACCAGATCGTGGCCTGGTTCCAGGGCCGTTCCGAGTACGGCCCCAGGGCCCTCGGGCACCGCTCGCTGCTGGCCCACCCCGGGCACGCAGGCAACCTCGAGCGGCTCAACGACGTCAAGGGCCGCGAGCAGTTCCGGCCGGTGGCGCCGATGGTGCTCGCCGACCGTGCCCCGGAGATCTTCGACGGTCCGCTGCCGAGCCCGTACATGCTGTTCGTCCACGAGGTGGCACAAGCCTGGCGGGACCGCGTCCCGGCCGTCGTGCACGTCGACGGGACCGCCCGCATCCAGACCGTGGACCCGGCACGGGAGCCGCTGGTCGCCCGCCTGCTCGGCGCGTTCGAGCAGCTCACCGGGTTGCCCGTGGTGGTCAACACCAGCCTCAACACGGCGGGCCGGCCCATGGTGGACGATCCGCGCGATGCGCTGGAGTGCTTCGGTTCCTCGCCCGTCGACCTGCTGGCCGTCGGCCCGTACGCGATCCGGCGGGGGGACCTCTTCCGCGCCGCCGACAGCAGGGGAGCGCGATGACGGAACAGGGAGAGGAGAAGGAGACGGCGGGCACCGAGTACGCCGGTGGCGCGTACTCCGGTGGCGCGTACTCCGATGCCGAGTACGCGGTGGTGATACCGACGCTCGGACGCCCCAGCCTGAGTGTGTGCCTGCGCGCGCTGGCCGACGCGGCGGGCCGGAAGCCGGCGCGGGTGGTCCTCGTCGATGACCGCCCCGAAGCCGGCGGCGCACCGCTCGAGGCCGAGGTCCCGGTGCCTCTGCGTTCCGTCACCGTCGTGGTGAAGGGGCGGGCCCGAGGACCCGCCGCGGCGCGTAACACGGGATGGCGGGCGGCTGGTCGCGTGCCCTGGATCGTCTTCCTGGACGACGATGTGGTGCCCGGCCCCACCTGGGGTGACGACCTCACCCTGGACCTGGCCACCACGGGGTACGGGGCCGCCGAGAAGTACCGGATCGCCGGGATCACCGCCCGTATCGACGTGCCGCTCCCGGCGGACCGCCGGCCCACGGACTGGGAACGCAACACCGCCGGGCTCGCCACCGCCCGGTGGATCACCGCCGACATGGCGTACCGCCGGGAGGCACTGGAGGCCGTCGGCGGCTTCGACGAGAGGTTCCGGCGAGCCTTCCGGGAGGACGCGGACCTCGCGCTGCGGGTCCTCGCCGCGGGATGGACGGTAGGCCCCGGGACCCGCAGCACGACCCACCCGGTGCGGCCGGCCGGCCGCTGGATATCCGTACGCCTCCAGGCGGGCAACGCGGACGACGTACTGATGACCCGGCTGCACGGCCACGACTGGTGGAGCCGCGCAGGCGCGCCGCGGGGGCGCCTGCCCCGCCACCTGGCGGTGACCGGAGCGGCGGTGGCGGCGCTTTCCTGCGCCGTTGTCGGCAGGCCCCGCACCGCCGCGGCCTGCACCGCCGCCTGGCTGGCCGGCACCGCCGAGTTCGCCCTGGCCCGGATCGTCCCGGGACCGCGGAGCCGGGACGAGGTCATCACCATGGCGCTGACGAGTGTGCTCATCCCGGCCGCCGCCACCTGGCAGTGGGTGCGCGGACACGCCGTACACCGTGGGGCGGCGCCGCTCTCGCCGTACGAGGCGCAGGCCGAGGCGGCCGGTGGGCCGCCCGGCGGACCTCGAGCGCCCGTCCAGGAACAGGTGCGCCCATGACCGGCCCCTGGCTGTTCGACGGGCCGCCGGACGCGCGGCAGGCGCGGTACGGCGCCGGTGACACCGGTGACGCCTTCCCTGCGGCGGTCCTCTTCGACCGCGACGGCACGCTCGTGGCCGACGTGCCCTACAACGGAGACCCGGCGCGGGTCGCCCCCATGCCGTCGGCGCGGGACGCCGTGGACGCCGTACGCGCCCTGGGCATCCCGGTCGGAATCGTGAGCAATCAGTCGGGCGTCGCCCGAGGCCTGCTGACGCGCCGACAGGTCGAGGCGGTGCGGCGGCGGGTGGAGGACCTGCTGGGACCGTTCGCCGTGTGGGCGGTCTGCCCGCACGGGCCGGACGACGGCTGCGGCTGCCGGAAACCCGCACCGGGCCTGGTACTGACCGCGTGCGAACGACTCGGCGTCGCCGCCGAACGCACCGCCGTCATCGGCGACATCGGTGCCGACGTGGCGGCTGCCCGCGCGGCGAGGGCCCGGGGCGTTCTGGTCCCGACCGCCGCCACCCTCCCCGAGGAGACGGAAGCCGCTGAGGCCGTGGCCACCGACCTGCTCGAGG
>CAMLJW010000003.1 GCA_946480485.1 uncultured Streptomyces sp.
CGCCGATGTCCCGACCTCCCGGCGTTGCCGGCAGAGGGGATGGGGGGCGGGTTAAGCGCCTGTGGGCCGGGCTGATCCGGACAGTTACCGGTTACCGGCCATCTCGAGCGGTGTCAGCCAGCCGTGTTCACCATCGACGCCGCCGCGTACGTCAGGTAGTTCCACAGCGTGCGCTCGTGCTCCTCGGAGAGGCCGAGTTGGTCGACGGCGACCCGCATGTGCTTCAGCCAGGCGTCGTGCGCCGCGCGGTCGACGGCGAAGGGGACGTGGCGCATCCGCAGCCGAGGGTGGCCGCGGTTCTCGCTGTACGTGGTCGGGCCGCCCCAGTACTGGATCAGGAACAGGGTGAGACGCTCCTCGGCCGGGCCCAGATCCTCCTCGGGATACATGGGCCGCAGCAGCGGGTCCTCGGCGACACCCTTGTAGAAATTGTGCACGAGGCGCCGGAAGGTCTCCTCCCCGCCGACCTGCTCGTAGAAGGTCTGCTCCTGAAGCGTGCCGCGCCGAATCTCATTCACGCTGTCCATGGTCTCAGACGCGCGACCGACGACCCGAGGCTGGGACCACCCCCGCCCGCGGGCCCGGAAGCGATGAGGCTCGGTCGGTTCCGGTCCGGCCGATCCCGCCCTGGTCGGCTCCGGTACGGCCGACCTGGTCCGGTTGCCGGCGGTCTGGCCGGTTCCGGCGCTCGCCCGGTGGGCCGTTGGGCAGCACAGTGGAGGTATGAGCGCGCATGCCATCGACCACGGGCCGGCCGACCTCGCGGCCATCGCGCGGGCGGAGCTCGTACGCGAGATCGACGCGAGCGGGGCCTGGGACGCCGACCCGGTCTGGCGGGAGGCGTTCGAGAGCGTCCCGCGCCACCTCTTCGTGCCGTACTACTACGTCGGCGCACAGGGAGGCTACGAACGCCTGTGGGGCGAGGACCGCGACCCACGCAGGCATGAGCGCTGGCTGCGCGGCGCGTACTCCGACTCCCCGCTGGCCACGCGGGTGCGCAACGGTGAGCTGCTCTCGTCCAGCAGTCAGCCGTCCCTGATGGCGAAGATGCTGACGGAGCTGGAGGTGAGGGAGGGGAACGCGGTCCTGGAGGTCGGCGCGGGCACCGGCTACAACGCGGCCCTGCTCGCCCACCGGCTGGGTGACGGCCTGGTCACCACGATCGACCTGGACCCGGAGATCACCGAGTCGGCCCGGCAGCACCTGGCCGTCGCCGGGTACCACCCGGCCGTCGTCACCGGTGACGGCTCCCGCGGCTGCCCCGAGCGCTCCCCGTACGACCGGATCATCGTGACCTGCACGGTGACCTCGATCCCGCGCTCCTGGCTCGCCCAGTGCCACCCCGGCGCCCACATCCTCGCGCCGTTCGCGACCGGCCTGATCGACCTGCGTGTACGCGGGGCAGAGCACGCCGAGGGACGTTTCCTGGACACACCCGCCTACTTCGTGCCGCTGCGCGGCGCCGACCGGCCCGAGCCCCAGCCCCCGGCCGGCGGCGGACTGCCGCGCCGGGCCATCCAGGACGAGCTCTTCCGCTTCCTGCTTGCCCTCACCGCGGGTGTCCTCGACCCGCACGAGGCCCTGGCCCTGTGGGAGCGCGCGGAGCACCCGGTCCGCGAGCGGTACGGGATCACGGTCCGCGGCGGCCGCGAGTGGGCCTGGCTGGACGACCCGGAAGGGCCGTACGCATGGCCGCTCGCGTGACGTGGGTGGCTCGCGCCTCAGCCCCGGTGGATCGTGATCGTCGTCCACGCACCCACATGCACCCGGTCGCCGTCCCGCAGCGGTACGGGGACGAAGGGCTGGATGGGCTCCTCGGCGCCGTTGACGGTGGTGCCGTTGGTGGAATTCTGGTCGACGACCGCCCAGGTGCCGTCGGGCTGCTGGACGAGGACCGCGTGCTGGTGCGAGACGCCCGGGTCCTCCGGCGGCACCGACAGGTCGATGTCCGGGGTGTCACCCGTGGAGTGGCGACGGCGGCCGATCGTGATCTGGTTGCCGGTGAGCGGGCGCTGCTGCTCCGGCGAGTACGCGGGCAGGTTCAGGCCCGTGGCCTCCGGACCGGAGCGCTGCATCATCGCCATGAAGTACTCGCGGTCGGGCCCGATCGTCATGCTCCAGGACATCGGCTGCTGCTGGTACCCGGGCGGCGCCTGGGTCGGGCCTGGCTGCGGGTAGCCGTACCCGCCCTGACCGGAAGCGCGGCCACCCGGACCGGAAGCGGGTCCACCCGGACCGGCGGGCGCACCGCCCGCGGGACCAGACGGCGGCGAGAGGACCCAGTCGTCGCCACCGCCCCCGAAGGACGGCCCGCCCGGACCCTGCGGGTGCCCGGTCTCCTGTCGATACGGAGGCGGCGGCGGCCCGCCGGGCTGCTGGAAGGCCTGCGGCGCACCGGGCACACCTGGACCGCCCTGCCCGCCCCCGGCCGGCGGGGGAACCGGACGCGAGGGATCGCCGGGGAAGCCCGACGGCACTGCTGGACCCGACGGCTCCCCGCCGAACGGCGGGATCGGCTCCGCGGGCCGGTTCATCTGAGAGGGCCGTGAGCTCTGGTAGTCGTACGGATCATGGTCGGAACCGGGTGGTCCGGGCGGCTGGTGCTGGAACCGGAGCGCCGGGTTCGGGCCGTTCGGTCCGCGGGGGCCGGGCCCTGCCCCGGGTGCCGACGGTGGCGGCGCGGCCGGGGTGTACGAGGTCGCCGTGTTCGTCAGGAAGTTCCACCGGCACTCCTCGCAGAACGGCGCCCCGCCCTCGCGCGGGGTGCGGCACTGCGGGCAGAGCCCCTGCCCGGGAGCCAGGTCGGGAACGGCGGACAGATGCGGGCGACCGCCCTGGCCGGGCGGCGGCGGGGGCGAACCGGGCGGCGGATAGCCGTAGCCGGCCGCCGGTGGCGGGAGCGGCGGGGGTGGGGGTACGGCTCCGGCCACGCGGTGACCGCAGACCTCGCACCAGTCGTCGGAACCCGACTGGTGTCCGTTCGGGCAGGTCGGCATGTCGGCGCTTCCCCCTCTCCTGTCCGGCCCTGGGGGCCGAAGTTCTCCGTCCCCCTCGGTACAGGGGCCGGGCTCGTTGCTCCGGCACCCCGGGGAGGGGCCGGACCGCCTACTTCTTCACACGAACAGTCTTTGTGGACCGCGTCTCGAGCGTCATCTCGTCGGCGTTTTCGACCTTCGCCTTCAGTCGCACAGTACCTGCCGGAGCGTCGACCACGTCCACCACCTTCGCAAGCAGTCTCGCCGTATCGGCGTTTCCGGAGATGCTGGCGAGCTGAACGGCGCGGCCCAGCTTGGCCGTTGCTCCATCGACATCTCCCGCTTTACGGGCATCCAGTCCCTGTTGGATGACGTGTGCCAGTTCGGCCTGGCCCGTGTAGTGGGCGACCTGCGGGTTGATCGACGTGGAGGCCGCCATGTCGTCGGTCCACACGGCCCGTACGAGGCCCTGTGCCCCCAAGGTCTGGGTGGTGCCGTCGGGTTGCGGGATCACCAGGGAGACCCGGGCCGCGAGCATCTCCTGGCCGATGCCGGCCTCGGGTACCTGGACGCACACGTGGTAGTCACGGGACTCGTCGCCCCAGGAGCCGGTCGGATAGTCCCCGGCGCGCGGGCCGGCCTCCGTACGGCGGTCGGTCAACTCCTCGACCGTGGGCGCGACCTGTTTGACGAACTTGATGGATGTGCCCACCGGCGTCCACAGCCGCAGGGCGACGTCCGCGACCTCCTTGCCCATGGCCGTCTCCATCATCCGCCTGAAGTCGGCGGACAGGCCCGCCGGGTCGGCGACGATGTCGGCGGTGCCGAGCAGCGCGGAGGCGATCCCGGTGACCTCCTTGACCTCCCAGTCGGTGCCCACGCCCCGCGCGTCACAGGTGAAGCGGCCATCGCAGGTGTCAAGGGCCGCTTTCAGGTCCTTGGCCGACTCGTGTTCGTTGCGGCCGTCGGTGAGCAGGATGCCGTGCCGGATCGCGACGTCCGCCGAGGAGAGCAGTCGGTCGGCCAGTCGCAGCCAGGTGCCGATCGCGGTGCCGCCGGCCGCGCTCAGCCTACGCAGCGCTTGCTTGGCCTGGTCGCGGGTCCCCGCGTCGGCGACCGCGAGCCGTCCGCCGCCCGGGTAGACCTCCTTGGCCACGTGCGTACCGCCGATCACCGCGAAGTGCACGCCGTCGCGCAGGGCGTCGATCGCGGCTGCCGTCGCGTCCCGGGCGCCGCGCATCTTCGCCGGCGGGTAGTCCATCGAGCCCGAACAGTCGACCATGATCGCCACGGCCGCTTCCGGGCCCTGCCCCGGCGTATGGCGAGGCGGCGCGGCGACCGTGCCGCATCGGGTGCCGCCGCCGGTCGAGGTCACCGTCGCGATCGCGTTGACCTCGCGGCCGCCTTCCGGCAGGTACTCGTTCTGGTACACGTCCACCGAGAACTGCGGCACGTTCGACTTCGAGAGATTGGCCATGCCTCTTCTGCTCCCCCTCAGGACTCTCACGAACTGTGGGACATGTCGGTGAGCGGACCGGTCCCCTCCGGCCCGGGACCGTTCCCGACCGGCCCATGCGGCCGGGATTACGCACCGGCCCCTGGGATTGGTCTCCGTCCGGCCTCTGAGACCGGTTTCCGTCCGGTCCGTCCGGCCTCAGGCCGATCCTGCCCCCGGTGGTGGCGCCGGGAACGGCAGGACGGCCACTGTTACGTTGTCGTGGCCCCCGCCGTCCAGGGCGTGGCCGACCAGAACCTGGGCGCCGTGCAGCGGCCGGACGGCGGCGTCGGGTGGGATGACCTGGGCCATCTCCTCGGCCGCCTCCGCGTAGTTCCACAGCCCGTCGGTGCACACCACCACCACACCCGGCCGGTCCGGTTTGAAGGAAGCGGTGTGCGGCTCCAGTTCGTACGCGTCCGCCCCGAGCCAGCCTGTGATGGCATGGGCGCGCTCGTCGGCGTATGCCTCGGCCTCGTTCATCAGGCCCGCGGCGACCATCTGCGCGGCCCACGAGTCGTCCTCCGTGAGCCGGGCCGCGGGTGAACCCCGGTCCAGGGGAACCCAGTAGGCGCGGCTGTCGCCCACCCAGCCGACGATCAGCAGGCTGGGGGTGACGACGGCGCCGACGAAGGTGCAGGCCGGCGCGTTCTCGTGCGGCGCGTCCTCCTTCGGCGGGGCGGCCCCCGCCAGGGAGTTGACCGCCCCCGAGGCGGCGACGATCGCGTCGTGCATGGCCTGCTGCGGGTGCGTACCCCGTGGCAGGGCCTCCAGGAGCGCTTCGTTGGCGGCGTGGGACGCGGCCAGGGAGGCCTCGTCGGGGCGGGTCGCCGATGACACGCCGTCGCAGACGACCGCGACGACAGCGGGGGAGCCGTCGGGCAACGCGGTCGACGACACGGCGAAGGCGTCCTCGTTGCGGTGGTGGCGCAGCCCCCGGTCACTGACCGCGGCGACAGCCCCCAACTCCTGCTCCATGTGGTCCCGTTCGCGTGGCTGGGCGTGTCCGCAGTTCTCGCAGTAGCCGTCGCGGTCGACCTGGCCCGCGCGGCAGGCCACGCACAGTTTGGTGCCCGCCAAGGGTGTCGCGAAGTCGGCCGTCCGTGGATCGGGTGCCTGCAAGGGGTACTCGTCCGGCTCCGGATGCCCGTCGAACCGTACTCCCGGTTCACATGGTCCAGCCGGTCCAGCCGACTCCGGTCCGGCCGGCCCGGGTACGACCGGGACGTCCGCCGGGTTCACGGGCGCGACGGCCGACGGGGGCGTCGGCACCCTGCGGTTCACGGTCATCGTGGGGCTGTCGTCCGGCGACGCGGGCGCGGCCGACAGGTCGTACCCGCACGCACCGCAGAAGCGGTCGCCCGACTCCAGCGGCTCCTCGCAGCCGGGGCACTTCGACAACGCCGGGGGGATGTGCGACATGAATTACACCCACGTCCGGGGGCGGTAACGGTTTGCGCGCTCCACCAGTTCGATCCTCTCCTCGCCACTCTGGGCGAGACGGGCCAGTGTCCGGTAGGAGCGCTCCAGACCGAAGCGGAGGCCTCGCTCATCCAGTTCACTGCCGAGCAGTACGGTCCGTGCACCGGTGTTCGGCGGCACGGAACCCTGGCTACCGGAGAGTACCCAGTCCAGGGCGCAGCCAAGGACCTCTGTGGACAACTGCTCGCGGCGGACCGCGTCGAGTCCGTATCCGCCCAGCGCCTCGATCTGTCCCGCCGCCGCGGTGAGGTCCTCCAGGAACGGCGCGTCGGGCGCCTCGTTCCTACGGTGCCGCAGGCGCGCCCGTACGGCGGCGACGCGGGCCGCCGTGTAGTGGATCGACGCCTCCGGCACCGACTCCAGGGTCCGTACGGCACCGCGGCGGTCGCCCGCCGCGAGCTGTACGCGGGCCAGCCCGAACGCGGCGCTCACATGGCTGGGGTCGGTCGTCCACACGAGGCGGTAGTACTCGGCGGCGTTGTCCAGCTGCCCGAGGACCTCCGCGCACAGGCCGAGGGCCAGCTTGGGGGCGGGCTCGCCGGGGAACGCGTCGTAGATGGCGTCGAAGGACAGCGCCGCGGTTTCGTACGCGGCGGTCGCGAGGGCCGCGACACCCCGGTACCAGACCACCCGCCAGTCGTCGGGGTGGTCCGCCTCCAGGGCCGCGAGCGTTCTGGAGGCACTGTCGAGTTCACCCGTCTCCAGGCGGGCCCGCAGCTCGCGCAGCCGCAGCTCCGGCGAGCCGGTGGGCGCCGCGTGCAGCGCGGCGATCAGCTCCACGGGCGCGGACGCCAGAAGGCCCGCCAGGAATCCCGCGTTCGGGTCGCCGGGGTCGACCCGGGGGACCGGCATCGCGAGCGCGGCGGCGGCCGTGCTGAGCGGCTTCACCAGCGCGGCCGAAGGGGGCGCGAGAGGCGGCGCGCCGTTCGCCCCCGGTGTCTGTGCGCCGGGCGGCAGTTCGGGCGCGCCCTTCTTCCGGCGACCGCGACCTTGACCGCGACCGGGGATGACCCGCGCCCCCAGCCGCGACACGTCCCCGTCCAGCTGCTCGAACAACTCCGTGTCCGTGACCCTGAGTTCTGGCCCGAAGAGTGTGGACAGCGAGGGACGAGGACGGCCCGTCCGGAGCGCCACGACCTCGCGCAGCACGCCCGTCAGCTGCTCCGACATCTCCCGCGCGGACGCGAACCGGCGGGCCGGGTCGGGGTCGGTGGCGCGCACCAGCAGCCGGTAGAAGGACTCGTACGTGCGGAAGACCTCGATGTTGTCCGGGTCGGGCAGGGAGTCCACGAAGACGTGCGTGTAGCCCTGGAAGTCGAACGTCAGCACGGCGAGCGTACGGGCGACGGTGTAGAGGTCGGAGGCGACCGACGGGCCGGCCTCGGCGACCTCCGGCGCCTGGTAGCCGACCGTGCCGTAGATGGCCGACTCGTCGTCATCCATCCTGCGCACCGCGCCCATGTCGATCAGCTTGAGCTGGTCCTCGGTCTGGATCGCGTTGTCGACCTTGAAGTCGCAGTACAGGAGGTTGCGGCTGTGCAGGTGCCCGAGGGCTTCGAGCGCCTCGATGCCATACGCGCAGGCCTGTCCCACCGGCAGCGGATCGCGCCTCCCCGCCGCTGTACGACGCCCGTTGGCGATCTCCTTGAGGGACTTGCCGCCGACGTACTCCATGACGATGTAGCCGTCCAGGGAGCCCGTGCGCTGGTCGAGGTGCTCGACGAAGTTGTAGATGCGCACGATGTTGGCGTGCTCGATCTCGGCGAGGAAGCGGCGCTCGGAGATCGCGGCCGCCATCGCGTCCTGGTCGCCCGTGTCGAGCAGGCCCTTGAGGACCACCCAGCGGTCGGACACCGCGTGGTCCACGGCGAGGTAGATCCAGCCGAGCCCACCGTGCGCGAGGCAGCCCACCACCTCGTACTGACCGTGCACGATGTCACCCGCGCGCAGCTTCGGCACGAACGAGTACGGGTGTCCGCACTTGGTGCAGAAGCCCTCCGTACGCCCTGGCCGGTCGTCGCGCGCCCGCCCGACCGGCGCCCCGCAGTCGGAGCGCGAGCAGAACCGCTTCCGCTCGGGCACCTCGGGGTTCTCCTGGACCATCTCGCGCGGATCGGGGCGCGGCACGTCCGGCACCGTGACGAGTCCGACGCCCAGCCGGCCGCGACCGGAGGACCCGGCCGTCGAACCGGAGCTGCGCACCGACACCGAGCGGCCCGTCGCGCGCCCCGACAGCGAGCGCGACAGACGGCCCGACACCGAGCGCCGCGACTGCGAGGCGCGGGACGAGGCGCGGGAGCCGGAGCGCGAACTGCCGGTGTCGGAGCCGCGCGAGCCCATGCCGCCCGCCGTGATCCCGGTAGGCGGGGAACCCACCATGCCGCTTGCCGACACGACCGGCGCCAGACCGCACGTGTCGCAGTACAACTCGCCGCCGCCCACGTCCTCGTACGACCCGGAACAACCGGGGCGCTGGCACTGCTTGCGCTCGCTCACATCCTGCTCACTCACGATTCCCCCCTCCGGTCCTGCGGTTCCCCTTGGCCGGGGACCTTGGGCACCAGCAAGTCGACGGCCGCCCGCTGGTAGCGCAGCACCGCCTGTTCCGCCACGCGCAGATCGCACGGTGCGCTCCACAGCATGCGGCGCGCCGTGTCGTAGTGCTCCACCAGCAGCGGGTCCTCCGCGAGGCCGTGCCGGGCGACCTTCGCCCTGTACGCGTCGAGGCGGCCGCGCAGCTCCGCGCGGACCGCCAGCGGAGCGGTGACGGCCGACAACGACTCGCGTGCTCTGAGGAGTTCGTCCTCGGCCTTCTCCTCCAGGGCCTCCAGCAGCGGCGAGAGGCGGTGCCACTGCGCGTGTCTGCGGTACTCGGCGGCCGTCGCCAGCTGCTCCCGCAGCGCGGTCGGCGGGCCGCTGACCGCGGGCACCTCCGACGCGGCGATCTTCGCCAGCACCTCTCCGCGCGCGGACCGCGCCTCGGACAGCGTGCGTTCCGCGCGCGAGAGCACGTCCCGCAGCTTCACCAGCCGCGCCTCCGCGTCCTGCCGGACACCGAGCACCGCGTCGATCTCCCGGCGCACCTCCTCCAGGGCGCGCGCCTGCCGGTCGTAGCGCGTGGTGCCGGGGCGGCCGCCGCCCGGCGCCGAACTGCCCTGCCCGGGCAGCCAGAACGCCAGCGGATCGGACACCACCTGCTCGCGCAGGGCCGTGAGCGTGCGGGTGATCCGCTCCAGGTCGTCGCCCGCCGGATGCTCACCGGGCCGTACTCCTACGGAGTGCGCGAGCCGGCGGGTGCGCTGCAACTCCGCGGCCAGCAGATCGATCCGGGCGGGCAGCGCCGACCACACGGCGTCGGCCGCCACGACCATGTCGAGCGACTGGGCGTACAACTGGTTCATGCGCTCGACGAGTTGGGCGAGGGTGAACTGTTCGCTGAGCTTCCCGGTGCCGGAGACGGTGGGCGCGCAGGCCGCGGCGGCGGAGCCGGCCACCGTGACGCTCTCGCCGCGCAGCAGCTCCGTCAGCTCCGCCAGGTCGTCGCGGTTCGGCCAACGTCTGCGGGAGCGCACCGCTCGCGCGGAGCGCAGGGCGCCGGTGTACGCGTCGAAGTACGTCCACAGCAGCGTGATCGACGCCTCGGCGGCCGCCCAGCGCTCCCGGGTCGTGCCCGTGAGCTCGGCGCCTTCGAGGAGTCTGCGGCCCGCGTGGTCCTGCAGCGCGAGGAGTGAGGTCTCCATGGCCTCGTGCTCCGCGCCGAGCCGCGCCAGCGCACGGTCCACCTCGTCCCGGTCCATCACCGGCCCGGAGGGTACCGCGGCGCCCATCGATCACCTCTCACTCTTGGTCGTTCCCGGCACGCGTCCCCCCGCGCCCGGGTAACTCTCCAGTCGTATCAGGTCGGTTTATCGGTACTGGACCGGGGGCGGTCCCGACGATGCGCCGAGGCTCGCCGCGAGCCACTTGTCGTACGACTGTTCCCAGCCGTCCTTGCGGTAGTCCACCAGGACCTGATTGACCCGGCGTACCAGATCGTCGGCGCCCAACTTCATCGCCACGCCGTAGTACTCGTCGGTGAACCGCTCGCCCTTGAGCTCGACCGTCGGGTCCTGTGCGGCCTGGCTCGCGGCGAGCGCGCCGTCGGTCACCACGGCGTCGACCTCGCCGAGCTGAAGCCTCACCAGGCAGTCGAGTTGGTTGGGCACGGTGGTGTCGATGTCGGCGGAGGCGACGAGGTGGCCGTCCTTCTTGTCCGCCTCCAGGTTCTGGTGGGCGGTGGAGCCCGCCGCCGAGCAGATCTTCTTGTCCGCGAGCGACTCGTCGTACCCCGTGATGTCCGAGTTCTTCGGAGCCAGCACCTGCTGGCCCGTCTCGAAGTAGGGGGACGAGAAGGACACCTCCTCCAGCCGGTCGCAGGTGATCGTCATCGTGCGGACCACCATGTCGACGTCGCCGTGCTGGATCGCCGGGACACGCTGGTTGGTCGGGATGGCGCGGAAGCGGATGGCGTCCGGGTCGCCGAGGACCTCCTTGGCGATCCGGTGCGCCAGATCGATGTCGAAGCCCTCCAGCTCGGCCTTCTTCGAGGTGCTGTTCGGGTCGCGGTAGCCCCAGCGGAAGCTGTTCTGGTCGATACCGACGGACAGGTACCCGCGGTCCTTGATGGCCTGGACCGTCGTGCCGTTCTGCTCGCCGGACGGCGACAGGCTCTGGTCCTGCGGGGCGGGGCACTCCTCGTCGGCCTGGATCTGCCGGCCCTTGGCCGTGCCCTGGCCGCCCACGCCCGTGCTGCCGTCCCCGCGGGACTGGGCCAGCGGCAGCACCAGTGCGAAGACCGCCGTCAGGGCGCAGACGACCGCCATCGCGCCCACGCCGCCCCAGCCCTTCAGACAGGAACGTACTTGCCGTTTCACCGTCACGCCCCCTCTCACCGGTACTCCGACAGACGGCGCCCGATGCCGAGCACGGCACCCGAGGCGCCCAGGACGGCGAGCACCGCGGCGCCCGCCGGCAGGCCGGCCATCGCGCCCCGGCCGTCGTCGGCCGTCAGCTCGAACTCGGTCTGCTCGTGGGTGAGTGCCTTCCGCAGGTCGGTGTCCACGTTGTCGAAGCACTCGCCCGTCGGTTTGTTCTCCTTGGAGCCGATCACCTTGTCGAGCGCGCCCTGATAGTCGCCGGAGTCGTCCGCGGCGCGGGCTTGCTCGTGCCGGTCCTGCCAGACCTTCATGTTGCTTGTCGCGTCCTGCACAGGTGTCTCGCCCGCGCCGTCGTCGGCGAGGTCCTCGGCCTCACCCAGCTTCACGGCGAGTTCCTTCATCTGCGCCTTGTAGTCGTAGTCATACGCGTCCACGGTCACGTCGCCGACCACCTTGGTCTGGGCGCCGCGGCTGACCAGCGTCAGGTTCTCGTTGCCGCGGGCCTTGAGGGAGGCGATGCGGGCGTCGTTCAGCACGTTCAACGACCGTACTCCGTCGTCGTACGACTCGTTCAGCCCGGACCGGGCGACGCTGTGGCCGACGACCAGCCAGAGCAGCACCACCGTGGAGGCGGCGGTGGCTGCGACCATGCCGTGGTTCAGCACCCGGTTCGTACGCCGGTAGTCGCGCCGCTGGGCCCAGACGAGCCCGCCGATCGCGAGGACGCCGACGCCGATCGCGATCCACGGGTAGGGCGTCGCGGTGTCGTAGTCGGAGCGCAGCCGCTGGTTTTCCATCGTGTAGAGATCCTCGGCGTCCTTGAGCATCTCGTTCTGCATCTTCTCGTTGGCGTACCGCAGATAGGCGCCGCCGAGCGGGTAGCCCTGCCGGTTGTTGGCCCGGGCGCGCTCGATGAGGCCCTTGTACTCGGGCAGCAGCTTGTTCAGCCGGGCGATGGTCTTCGCCGACGGGGAACCGGGCTTGGAGTTGGCCGCCGCGTTGACCAGCTTGTCCGCGGCCGTCCTCATGCCCTCCTCGTACCGTTTGCGGGAATCGGCCGTCTCCTGGCCGCCCGCCAGGAAGCCGCTGGAGGCCGCCGTGTTGGCGTCGGCGAGTGAGCGGTAGATGAGTGCCGCGTCGGCACTCAGCGGCTGGCTGCCGTGCAGCACGTCGTCGGCGGCGGCCGAGCGGTCCGTCATCTGCCAGGCGGTGAGTGTGCCGAACGCCACGACGAGGAGGGCCAGCAGAGCGCCGATGACGCGCAGCCGCCCAGCCTCGGTCGTCGCGGCGGCACGCAACTGGTCGACGCCTTCAACCCAGGCCCTACGGCGTGCGGGCGCGGCGTCGGGCAGGGTCGGCCGGCCCTGCGACGTGGGCGCCCCCGACCGCGCCATGGCCGGCGGCCCGGTCTGCGGCGGCACGACCGGCATCGTGGGCGGGCCCGCTCCCGGTGGCGCCGGACTGCCATTCGGCGTGTATGTCACTTGACCTTCCCCATGGTCATCCTCGGCCACGTCCGCCCGCACGTCTGGACGCACCGGCAGAAGTGCAGGGCCGCAAGTATCGCCGCCGGGACTGACATCCGCACAGGCCTTGACTGGATCTTGTTCGTATCGCACTGCAATTCGTGTCGCGGCGCAAGGAGATCCCGAATCCACGCGCCATCAGCATCCCGACAGCGGCGGAAGATCCCCGCACCACCTGCTCATGAATACGCCATCCACAACCGTGCGGTTCAACGGATTCCTCCCGGGTTCCCGGCGAGTTTCGCAGGGAGCGGGCGCTCAGCGTCCGCCCTCGTCTGCCAGGCGGCCCCCTGGTCAGCGACCGTTGACGCGCCCGGGCGGAGGCGGGTGAATCGGCCGTTTGGAGGTCATAAATACCAGATCAAACCATGAAATGTCGTACAGTGCGCGGTGGGGACAGCAGCGGCGTCGGAGGAGCGCGCAGTGTTGTCAGTGGTGGTGCCGTGTTTCAACGAGGAACAGGTGCTTGAGGCGTTCAACGACGAACTCCACGCGCGGCTCGACGAACTCCAGGAGCCGTACGAGGTGGTGTTCGTCGACGACGGTTCCACCGACGGCACGCTGTCCCTGCTGCGCGCCTTCGCCGTCCGCGACCAGCACGTCCGCTATCTGTCCCTCTCGCGGAACTTCGGCAAGGAGGCCGGCCTGCTGGCGGGCCTGCGCGAGTCCACCGGGGACCATGTCGCCCTCATGGACGCCGACCTCCAGCACCCGCCCTCCTTACTCGGCCGGATGCTCGACCTCCGGCGCGAGGGCTTCGACCAAGTCGTGGCTCGCCGCTCCCGGGATCATGACGGCCCGCTGCGGACCCTTATGAGCCGCGGTTACTACCGGCTCGTCAACCACTGCGCCGACGTGGAGCTGGTCGACGGCGCCGGGGACTTCCGTCTGCTGTCGCGCCGTGCCGTGGACGCGCTGCTGGACGTGGGCGAGCGCAACCGCTTCTCCAAAGGCCTGTTCTCGTGGATCGGCTTCAGCACCGTCTTCTTCGACTACCCCGACACGCCGCGCGCCGGCGGCGTCAGCAAGTGGAGCTACCGCAAGCTCCTCAACTACGCGGTGGACGGCGTGGTGTCCTTCAACAGCCGTCCCCTGCGCGTGGCCATCCACGTCGGGCTCGTGCTCTCCGGTCTGGCCCTCGCCTACGCCGCCTGGACGGTCGGCGCCGTGCTCATAGGTGGCGTCACCGCACCCGGGTACGTCACCCTGCTCGTCGCGATCACCGGCTTCGGCGGGATGCAGATGGTGATGCTCGGCCTCATCGGCGAGTACGTCGGCCGGGTTTACAACGAGTGCAAGCAGCGGCCGCACTACCTGGTCAGCGAGCGCATGCCCTCGGGCTCCTCGGAGCCTTCGGAGTCGTCGGGCCCTTCGGAATCCGCTGAGCCCTCAGACGCCGCCCGTCCGCCCGCGCTGCGGACACGCTCCTCGTGAAGGGGCAGATCGTGCGCTTCGCGCTCGTCGGGGCCGTCAACACCGGGACGTACTACGTCATCTACCGGCTGCTGTGCCTATGGCTGCCGTATCTGGCCGGGCACATCCTGGCGACCCTGTTGAGCATGATCGGTTCCTTCTTCATGAACGTACGCTTCACCTACCACACCAGCCCCAGCTGGCGGAAGTTCCTGCTGTTCCCGCTGACGAACGCCACGAACCTCGTCCTGACCACGGCCGGGGTCTACGCGATGGTCTCCGTCCTCGGCATGGATCCGCGCATCGCCCCGCTGATCGCCGCCATCGGCGCGATCCCGATCACCTTCCTGGTCGCCCGCCGCATCCTGGTGCCGGCAGGAAGTCCGTGAAGACCGTGAAGACGGTGAAGACGGTGAAGACGGGGAGGGCCGGAAGGGCCGGGAGGACCTCGAGGGCCGGCCATGGGCGGGGCGCGGACCTGGGAGCCGGCCTCGGCGCGGGCCTGGGCGCCGCCGTCGCCATGGCGGCCTTCCTGACGTCGGGCGTGGTGCGCGGCACGTATCCCTTCGGGGAGCGTTCGCGCGCCGTGAACGACCTCGGCAACCAGTTCGTGCCCTTCCACGCCCACCTGTGGGACCTGCTGCACGGCACCTCGTCCGGTGATCTCCTCTTCAACTGGAACAGCGCCTTCGGCGTGCCGTACTGGGCGGAGTTCGTCAGCTTCCTCGGCAACCCGTTCTCGCTGCTCGTCGCGGTCTTCCCGCGGCGCCTGGTCGACCTGGGCGTCTATACGGGGCAATGCCTGAGCATCGGGCTGGGCGCGGCGGTCATGGCACTGTGGCTGCGGCGGCTGCGGCCCGGCCCCTGGTGGCAGGCGGGCCTGCTCGGTGCCGCGTACGGACTGTCGGGCTGGACGCTCAACGACGGCGCGTTCGACCCGATGTGGCTGTGGGGCCTGACGGCGTTCCCGCTGATGCTGCTGGCCCTCGACCGCTGCACCCGCGAGCGCGGCTGGCTGTGGGCCGCTCCGATGGTGGGCCTGGCCTGGGCCGGCAACTTCTACACCGCGCTGATGGCCGCCGTCGGCACGGCCGTCGTAGGCGTGGTGCTCCTGGCCACCCGGGAGTGGAGCCGGACCGGGCTGCTGCGGTTCGCCGGTCGTGCCGCCCTCACCTTCACGCTCGGTACGGCACTCGCCGCGCCCGTGATCTGGCCCACGTACCTGGCCGCCGCCAACGCCCAGCCGCTTCCCGCCCTGCCCTACAGCCCTCCGCCCCTACTGGAGTACCTGCTCCAGCTGCTGCCCGCGCAGCGAGCCTTCGGCAGCCTGCCCCGGTTCTTCGTGGGCATGCTCGCCCTGCTGCTGGTGCTCGCCTTCCCGCTCAGCACGCACATCCCCGCGCGCACGCGGGCCGCGTGGTGTGTGGCGCTGGTCGCGGTCGCCGCCTCCTTCTGCCGGCTGCCCACGGTCAAGGTCTGGTACGGCCTCAACCTGCCCAACGGCAGTCCGTACCGAGCCACGCTCGTCCTCACCGGTGTGCTGGTGTCCGTCGCCTGGCTCTGCCTCGCCCACCGGCCACGGCCCGGGCCGCTGCTCGCCGCCGGTGCGGTCACCTGTGTCATCGCCGCCGTCTCGGTACGGAACGGGAACGGCGTGAGTCACCTCACCTGGCTCGTGGTCCTCGGCTCGGGCAGCCTCACCCTCGCGCTCCTGCTGCTGCTCGCCCGCCGGCGCGGCGGCCGGGGCGCCCGGCCCCTCGGGCTGTCGGGCGGCCCTTCGGCCGAGCCGCTGATCGCCGCCGCGCTCGCCGCGGTGGTACTCGCCGAGTCCGCGGCCGGCGCCGTCGCCGTCGACGAACAACGCGACAAACTGGCCTTCTTCACCCCCAAGCCCACGTGGGACGCCCGGCACGACGCCGTACGCGAGGCCGTCGCCCGGGTCGGCGGCTGGCCGGCCCATCGCACCGACACCGGGCCGCCCGAGATCGTCGACAACGACCCGCAGCTTTTGGGCAGCGAGGGCCCGTCCTACTACAGCAGTTACGTGCCGAAGCAGACCGCACGCCTCATGCGGCGCCTCGGATACTCCTGGACCATGCACGGCCGCCACCTGATTCCCCAGGACAACCCCGTCGCCGACGCGATCTTCTCCGTCGGCGCCCGGGTCCGGCACGCCGACGGCCCGGGTCAGGTGCGCGTCGAACGGTTTCCCGCGCCACCGCTGGTGACCGTCCAGCCGCGCGTGACACCCCGCCCGCCGGCCGATTCCTCGACGTTCGTCCACCAGCAGGCCGTGCTGGGGCACGAGGTGTACGAGCTGCCGCGGATCTCCTTCAGCGAACCGGACGGCTCGGCCTCCGGCGACGGCCCGATCCCGCTGCGCGCGGCGGGCCCGTACCGGCTGACCCCCTCGGGCGCCCCGTACCGGATCAGCGCGCGGTGCCGCCCCGGCAGCCGTCTCTACATCGACGGCCCCTGGACCGATGCCATGCTCTCGGGACCCGGTGGGAAGTCCGTACGGCTGTGGGGCGACCACCCCGAGAAGGCGGTGGCCACCAAGCCGCTCGGCACCGTCCCGGCGGACGGCCGCGTCACCGTCACCATCGGAACCGTCTTCCAGGACACCGAGCTGCCGCGCTCGCCCCTGGGCTGCCTGGACACCGGCAAGCTACGGCGGGCGATCACGCAGCTGCGGGCCCGGGGCGCCACGCGGGTCGCGGCGGGTGGCCACAGCGTGCGGGCCACGCTCCCGGCCGGTTCCTCGGCCGGTTCTCCGGGAACGGCCGTCGTCGCCACCGCGCGTACGCCGGGCTGGCGTTGTGCGGTGGACGGCGGTCCGCTGCGCCGCCCGCAGAACCGCCTGGGTCTGCCGGCGGTACCGCTCCCGGACGCGTCCGGGCACGAACTCCGCTGCGTCTTCCGGCCGCCCGGCCTGCGCCTGGCGACGGCCGTGAGCGCGGCGACCGCGGCGTTGCTGCTGTTGCTGACCGCGTTGCGATGGGCCTACAGGCGCCGCCCGGTGGACGGCGGGGGTGGGGGCGGAGGCCGGCGCACGCGTGGCGGCCTGCTGCCGGGTCATGCCCGCCGCATGGCGTAGACGCAGCAGCTCTCTGCTCCCCGACCCGGTGGGCATCACCTGGACATCGAGCCGCTGAAGGGGCTGGGTGCGCTGAACGTATCTCGGATCTCGGACAACGAGGCGGCGCCCGGATCCCAGGCGCCGCCTCACTACCAGCCCGTACCAGTCGCTACTTCGACACGTTCGTCGGCGGCGTGACCGGTGCCAGCGGCGTGGCTGCCTGGGCCTGGGGGGACGACGAGTTCGCGTAGGCCGAGGGCGGGGCCATGTCGGTCGTCGGGTCGGTGGTCGCCTCGCCCTCCGGCTGGGCCGGGAGGCCGCCGACGATACGGATATCGGCCTGGTCGAAGGCGCGCTTGATGCGCCAGCGCAGCTCGCGCTCGACGCCGATCGCCCTGCCGGGCATCGTCTTCGCCGAGACGTGGACCACCATCGAGTCCAGCAGCACGCTGTCCAGGCCGAGGACCTCGACCGGGCCCCACAGCATCTCGTTCCACGGCTCGTTCTTCGCGAGGGCTTCGCCGACCTCGGTGAGGATCGACCGGACCTGGTCCAGGTCCTCCTCCGGGCGCACCGTGACGTCCACGCGCGCCGTCGACCAGCCCTGGCTGAGGTTGCCGACCCGCTTGACCTCACCGTTGCGTACGTACCAGATCGCGCCGTTTTCGCCGCGCAGTTTGGTCACCCGCAGTCCCACCTCGATCACCTCGCCGGAGGCAACCCCGACGTCGATGCTGTCCCCGACGCCGTACTGGTCCTCAAGGATCATGAAGACGCCGGAGAGGAAGTCGGTGACCAGGTTGCGCGCGCCGAAACCGATCGCGACGCCCGCCACACCCGCCGAGGCCAGCAGCGGTGCCAGGTTGATCTCGAACGTGCCGAGGATCATCAGCGCGGCCGTGCCCATGATCAGGAAGGACGCGATCGAGCGCAGTACCGAGCCGATGGCCTGGGAGCGCTGGCGGCGGCGCTCGACGTTGACGAGGAGGCCGCCGAGAGCGGTGCCGTCGACCGCCTGGGCCGTGCGGTTCATACGGTCGATCAGCTTGGTGATGGCTCGCCGGATCACCACTCTCAGGACGCCGGCGATCACCAGGATCAGCAGGACCCGCAGGCCGATGCCGAGCCACGTCGACCAGTTCTGCTCCACCCAGCTCGCGGTGTTGGTCGCGCTCTCCTGGGCGTCCTGGAGTGAAGGTGCCGTCGGATCCGCAGTGGAATCGGCGGTCGGCAGGACGGACAAGAACACGGCAGGTACCTCCAGGCGTAGCGGTCTGCCCGCGGCCGGGGGGGCACAAGCGGGTCGCCGAACGGGCAGACTCAACACACTATCGGGGCACCATGTGTGGATCGCCGCAATGTTCGAGGGAGAGACTGTGCTCACCCGGGAATGAAGGCGGGAATGAAAAACGGTGTGGTCGAAAACACTCCCAGCCCGTTACCGGGACATGGTGGCGCTTCCACCAGGCATGAGGGGAGACTGGCTGCAGATCGTCCCGGCGCGAGCCACGCGTCGCCGGCGTACAAGGAGGCATCCGTGCCGCATGTCCTGGTCCTCAACGCGTCGTACGAGCCACTGGGCGTCGTACCGCTCCGCCGCGCGCTCGTACTGGTCCTCGAGAACAAGGCCGTCTGCCTCGAGGAATCCGGCGCCTTGATGCATAGTGCAACCGTTACTGTCCCCGCACCCAGCGTGGTCCGGCTGAAGAGGTTCGTACGGGTCCCTTACCGGGGGCCTGTTCCGCTGACCCGTCGGGCGCTGTTCGCCCGCGACGGCGGCCGGTGCATGTACTGCGGTGGCGTCGCAACCAGCGTCGACCACGTCATCCCGCGCTCCCGCGGAGGGCAGCACGTCTGGGACAACGTGGTGGCGTCCTGCCGCCGCTGCAACCACGTCAAGGCCGACCGCCATCTCTTCGAGATCGGCTGGCGGCTGCGCCACAAACCCGCCCCGCCCACCGGCCTGGCCTGGCGCATCATCGGGACCGGGCATAGGGATCCGCGCTGGCTGCCCTACCTGCAGCCGTACGGCGCGGATGACGCGATGGCCCGGATCGACGGCATTTCCGCCTGACGATCCGGGCCTTCGTCTTGCCTCTTGCCTCGTGCTTCGTGCTTTGTGCCTCTTGCCCCGTGCCTCTTGCCCCATACCGCTTTCCTCCGGCTCTCCGGGAGGCCCCTCGCGCCTCCCGGAGAGCCGAGTAGTCATGGCGGCCCTGTGCCCGTTCTCACACGTAGCGCAGCTCCGTCGGGTGGATCGAGCGCCGCAGTAGGGGAAGCGAAGTCGTCGCGGCGAGCAGACAGGCGGCGTACACGGCCACCGGCACGAACAGCGGCACCAGTATCGGGATCGTCGCGGCGTCCACCAGCAGCCCGTACGCGATGTACACCACCGTGCCGCCGATGCCCGCGAGCAGCATCGCCGGGGCAAGCGGCAGCGCCGTCTCGAGCAGCAGCGCCCGGCCGAGCACCTGCTGCGGTACTCCGGCTGCGGCCTGCGCGGCGAGGCCCCGGCGCCGGGTGGCGAGCGACTCGGCGGTACCGACGGCGAGGCCGGCCAGGCTGATCACCAGCGCGACCAGGACGGCGGCGCCCGCGACGTTGACACCGGTGGTGTAGAAGGCCATGTCCTCGGGGCTGTAGGGGAGGCCCACCTGCGGGTGGTGCACGGCGTCGAGGAACATCTCCCGTACGCCCGTGAAGCCCACTCCCACGACGGCCACCAGGAGCACGGCGGCGTGGGTGCGCGCGGCGGCCCAGGGGTCGCTCTGGAGGCGTTCGGCCGCGATCAGCACCGCCGGGTTCCCGGTCCGGGCGGCGAGCCGCCGGCCGGTGATCCGGGCCGTGGCCCCGGCGAGCGCCACGGCGCCCGCGCCGGTCAGCGCGATCGCGGCGAACACCTCCAGGGGGAACGTGGTGGCCCCCGGACCGGTGTTCTGCATGACGATCAGCAGTGCGGCCAGGCCCACCAGTCCCGCCAGCACCACCAGGGCGAGGGTGGTGACCCGGCCGTGGCCCGGCCGCACCCGGCGCACCCAGCCGAGCGGCGAGGCCACCACCCGGCGAAGCGCGACCACACTCACCAGCGCGGCGAGGAGCGGCACAGCGAGCGCCACCAGGGCGAAGCCGCCCCAGACCAGGAGCGGCGGCCGCTGCCACACGCTCAGCAGGAGCGCAGCGGACAACACCAGGGCGACTGCCGACCCCAGCAGACAGGCGAGGCCCGCCTCCAGGGCCGCGATGCGCCGCACCTGCTTCGGCATCGCGCCGGCGAGGCGCAAGCCGGCCAGCCGCCGGTCCCGGTGCACGGCGCCGATCCGGGCGCACTGCCCGAAAAAGCCGAGCACCGGCACCCACAGGAGCAGCAGGGTGACGACCACCCCGGCGCGCTGCGCCGGCTGGTTCAGGAGGCCGTGAAGGAGCGGAATGGACACCTGCCCACGCACCGAGGCGACCGCCACCGCCGCGACCGCGAAGCCGGTGGCGAGCGCAGCCCCCACCGCCGTCAACGCCACCCGCCACCACTCCCGCCGGTCGGACCCCCGTGTCAGCAGCCAGGCCAGCCGGAGGTCCCTCATCACTGAGCCACCTCCATTGCCGCGGCGTCCTCGAAGACGACCCCGTCCCTCAGCGACACCGCACGGTCCGCGTACGCCGCCACCTGGGCGTCGTGCGTGATGAGCAGCACGGCCGTGCCGGACTCGCGGGCCGTGTGCACCAGCGCCGTCATCATCTGCTCGCTCGCGAGGGAGTCGAGGGCGCCGGTCGGCTCGTCGGCGAAGACGACCTTCGGGCCGGTCACCAACGCCCGAGCCATCGAAACCCGTTGGGACTGGCCACCGCTCATCTCACCGGGCCGCAGCGTCTCCTGGCCCCGAACGCCGAACCGCTCCAGCCACTCGCCCGCACGCTCGTGGGCCCTGCCCCGCCGCATTCCCGCGAGCAGCAGCGGCAGCGCCACGTTGTCGACTGCCGTCAGCTCGGGGATCAGTTGCCCGAACTGGAACACCACCCCGAACTCCGTACGCCGCAGCTCGCTCAGCCGCTTCTCACGAAGCTGGTCGAGGCGCTGCTCGGCGTAGACCACCGAGCCCTCGTCGGGTCGGACGATCCCGGCCAGGCAGTGCAGCAGCGTGGACTTTCCGCTGCCACTGGCGCCGGTGACGGCGAGGATCTCGCCCGCGCTCAGCTCGAGCGAGGCGCCTCGCAGCGCCTTCGTTCTGCCGTGCGACTTGGCGAGGCCATGGGCCGCCAGGAGCGGCACTCGGTTGCTCATGTTGCGTCGACCTCCGCGGTCAGAGTGGTGAGCCGGGCAGCGGTGATGGTCATCCAGCGCAGATCGGCGTCGAGATGGGTCAGGGCGTAGTCCGCCGAGAGGACGGTCGTGAGATCGGCGCTCTTGGCGGTCTTGACCGCGGTGAGCTCTCGCATTCGGTCCATGTGCGCGGCGCGTTGGGCGCGCAGATAGACGGCCGGGTCCGCCTGGGTGAGGATCGCGCACACGACCTTGGCGAAGATCTCGTTCGCCACGAAGGGCGCGGGCGGAGTGATCTCGCCGGTCCACCGGGCGAGTTCACGCGTGCCGTCGTCGGTCGGCCGGTACAGCGTCCGCTCCGGGCCGCCGTCGGAGTCGGTCCCGTCGACCTCGGCGAGACCGTCGCGCACCAGGCGTTGCAGGGTCGTGTAGACCTGCCCGTAGGCCAGCGGCCGGGCCTGTGGAAAGCGTTCGTCGTGCCGTCGCTTGAGGTCGTAGCCATGGCTCGGCCCTCCGGCGAGCAGCCCCAGCAGGATGTGGCGGGTGCTCATGGCGCTTATTATGCACTCGATATATGTAGCAAGTGAATAGTGGTCTAAAAAATGAGAGGGACTGGAGGGGTGGGACCCGCTCGTTCCGCGACGGGTACCCGCTCGTTCGGCGACCGCGTACGCCTCCACCGACCCCAGCGGATACCCGTACAGCGTCGCTTCCTTGACCCCCTGCACGCGGATGCAGCGCCGCTGTGCGAACGCGTAGTGTCGCTCTGTGGATACGCTTGGTCACTGCCTTGTTCGGGTGAGAGTGTGAGCAGGGACATGATGTCCGCTCGATTACGTCTGTGGCCGCGCCGGCTGGGTAGGCGCTGCCCCGACCCTCAGTACGACGACTTCCCCCAAGGAGATCACCGTGGCGGCACAGCTTCTGCTCTCGGCCCCTTCGAAACGCCCGGCGGAGCAGCCCGCCGACCTCGACCTGCACCTCTGTGTCTTCACCGCCGAGGGCGCGTGCGCCGATGCGCCGCTGACGAGCGAACCCCCGCTGCCCGACGCCGAACCCCTCACCAGCGAACCCCCGATCGCCGACGCCGCCCCACTGACGAGCGAGCCCACCTCCACGGGCGCCGCCGTGGGCCAGGACTACCCGGGGATCTGATCTCGCTCGGAGCGCGCCGTGACGCCGGCGAGGCGGAGCTGCGGGAGCGGCTGCCGCCGACGGTGGTGTGCTGGAGCTGGGGCGGACGCGGCGGTGAAACCGCGAGCGCCCACCACGCGCCCGCGCCGAACGAACCCGCGGCGCCCGTCCTCGCGGCGCCCGCATGCTCGTGCAGCTCTACCGTTGGGGGCCTGGGCGACCTCGGTACCTCGGGTACCTCGAGGACCTCTCCGAGCCGACGGCCTGGGCGGGCCGGGCGCTCGGTGCTGGATTCGTGCAGGTCAACCCACTGCCCGCGGCCTACCCGGCGCGCCCACCCCCTTCCCCGTACCGGCCCTACCTCCCCCCTCCCCGTCTGCACGCCCTGCTCGGCGTGGTACGCGGGCGGGCCGCCGGGGGCTCGGCACCCCGTACGGCACCCCCGGGCGCGCGACCGGATCAGGGGTTCGCTACGTTTGCATCGTGGACAAGAAGAACGCCCTGCGCGCCGGCGCCCTGGCCGCCGGTACGACGCTGATGATGCTGCTCATGTCGTCCCCCGCGGCCGCGCTGATCCCCGACAACGGCGACGACCCCGGCCCGGGCCTGAGCGTCGCGGAGACGCTGGGCCTCTATGTCGTGGCGCCGCTCGCGCTGTTCGCGGTCATCGCCGGCCTGGTCATGGTCTTGGACAAGTCGACGGACCGGCAGCCGAAGACCAAGCGGGGCTGACGCCAGCGGGGCTGACGCCAGGGCCCAGGGCTCCAGCGCTCCAGCGCTTCAGGGGTTTCTTTCCGAGGGCGCCGTCCTTGTGTCCGTACGCGGGTTCCGCGGTACGTGGACGAGGACGGCGCCCTCGGCGTGTTCTCAGCGAGGGCGCCCTCTCCGTACTTTCAGCCCATGGGCGTGCCGGGATGCGGGACGGTCAGCCGGCGCCGGATGGCCGGCGCCGGCCAGGCCACGATCTCCTCGCGGCCAGATCGACGGCCAGGCGGCAACCGCGGGACGTTCCTACTCCTACTCCTGCCCCCTCCTACTCCTGCGCCGCCGCGTCCGCCGCCTGTGCCTTCAGCGCGCGCTCGACACCGGAACGGGACTCTGAGACGAGCCGGCGCAGCGCCGCGTTCGGCTCGGCCAAGGCCAGCCAGGCGTCCGTCTTCTCCAGGGTGTCCTGGGACACCTGCACGGACGGGTAGAGGCCGACCGCGATCTGCTGGGCCATCTCGTGCGAGCGGGACTCCCAGACGTCCTTGACCGCGGCGAAGTACTTCTCCGTGTACGGGGCCAGCAGTTCGCGCTGGTCGGTCTGGACGAAGCCGCCGATCACCGCTTCCTGTACGGCGTTCGGGAGCTTGTCGGACTCGACGACCGAGGCCCAGGCCTGCGCCTTCGCCTCCTCGGTCGGGCGGGCGGCCCGGGCGGTCGCCGCGTGGCGCTTGCCGGCGGCCGTCCTGTCCCGCTCGTACTCGCCCGCGATCTCCGCCTCGTCGAACCGGCCCACCGCCGCGAGCCGCTGTACGAACGTCCACCGGAGCTCGGTGTCGACGGCCAGCCCCTCGATGGTCTCCCGGCCGTCGAGCAGGCTCTCCAGGAGGTCCAGCTGGTCCGGTGTACGGGCGGTCGCGGCGAAGGCGCGCGCCCAGGCCAGCTGGTGGTCGCTGCCCGGCGCGGCCGAGCTCAGGTGTGCGAGGGTGGCCTCGGTCCAGCGGGTCAGGCCGGTCTCGCGCCAGGCCGGGTCCGCGTACAGCTCGAGGGCCAGCTTCGCCTGGCGGTGCAGCGACTGTACGACGCCGATGTCCGACTCCTTGCCGATGCCGGACAGCACGAGGGACAGGTAGTCGCGGGTGGCGAGCTCCGCGTCGCGCGTCATGTCCCAGGCCGAGGCCCAGCACAGGGCACGGGGGAGGGACGCCTCGAAGTCGCCCAGGTGCCGCGTCACGAAGGCCAGCGACCGCTCGTCGAGGCGGACCTTCGCGTAGGAGAGGTCGTCGTCGTTGAGGAGCACGACCGCCGGGCGGCGCTTGCCCACCAGCCCGGGTACGGCGGTCAGTTCGCCGTCGACGTCCAGTTCGATGCGCTGGTCCCGCAGGAGCTTGCCGCTGTCATCGTCCAGGTCGTAGAGGCCGATGGCGATGCGGTGCGGGCGCAGCGTCCCACGCGGCGGAGCCGCGTCATCGGATGCGGCCCCCTTCGCGCCGGCGGGGAGGGCCGGGGCCTCCTGGCGGACCGCGAACGACGTCATGACGCCGTTCGGGTCCGTCTCGATTTCCGGGCGGAGAATGTTGATGCCGGCGGTCTGGAGCCATTTCTCCGACCAGTTCCCCAGGTCACGCCCGCTGGTCTCCTCCAGCGCGCCAAGGAGGTCGGACAGGCGCGTGTTCCCGTACGCGTGCGTCTTGAAGTACGCCTGGACGCCCTGGAAGAACTCGTCCATGCCGACGTACGCGACGAGCTGCTTGAGTACGCTCGCGCCCTTCGCGTAGGTGATGCCGTCGAAGTTGACGAGGACGTCGTCGAGATCGCGGATCTCGGCCATGATCGGGTGGGTCGAGGGAAGCTGGTCCTGGCGGTACGCCCAGGTCTTCATCTGGTTCGCGAAGGTGGTCCACGCGTGCGGCCACCGCGACTCGGGGGAGTACGCCTGGCAGGCGATGGAGGTGTAGGTGGCGAACGACTCGTTCAGCCACAGGTCGTTCCACCACTCCATGGTCACGAGATCGCCGAACCACATGTGGGCCAGCTCGTGCAGGATGGTCTCGGCGCGCGTCTCGTACGCGGCGTCCGTCACCTTCGACCGGAAGACGTACTGGTCGCGAATGGTGACCGCGCCCGCGTTCTCCATCGCGCCCGCGTTGAACTCCGGCACGAAGAGCTGGTCGTACTTCTTGAACGGGTACGCGTAGTCGAACTTCTCCTGGAACCACTCGAAGCCCTGCCGCGTGACCTCGAAGATCGCGTCCGAGTCGAGGAACTCGGCGAGGGAGGGGCGGCAGTAGATGCCGAGCGGGACGGACTGCCCGTTCTTCTCGTACATGCTGTGGACGCAGTGGTACGGCCCGACGACGAGCGCGGTGATGTACGTGGAGATCCGAGGCGTCGGCTCGAAGACCCAGATACCGTCCTTGGGTCCGGGCGTCGGCGAGTTGGAAATGACCGTCCAGCCGGTGGGCGCCTTCACGGTGAACTGGAAGGTGGCCTTCAGGTCGGGCTGCTCGAAGGACGCGAACACGCGGCGGGCGTCCGGCACCTCGAACTGCGTGTAGAGGTACGCCTGTTGGTCGACGGGGTCGACGAACCGGTGCAGCCCCTCACCGGTGTTGGTGTACGCGCAGTCGGCCACGACCCGCAGGACATTGCGCCCCTCCAGGATGCCCGGGAGCGTGATCCGCGAGTCCTTGAAGACCTCGGCGGGGTCGAGCTGGTCGCCGTTGAGGGTGACCTCGTGGACGGTCGGGGCCACCAGATCGATGAAGGACTCGGCGCCGTTCTCGGCCGAGTCGAACCGCACCGTGGTCACGGACCGGTAGGTTCCGCCCTCCTGCGCGCCGGAGAGGTCGAGATCGATCTCGTACGAGTCAACGCTGAGCAGCTTCGCCCGCTGCTGAGCCTCTTCGCGGGTCAGGTTTGTGCCAGGCACGCGGTCATCTCCTCGTTATGTGTCGGTTGTGTCATCCTTCCACGGGAGCTTCCCGCGATGCGATGTCCGTTTCCCGCCGGTGACCGAACCCCCGCGGGCCCCCCGTGTGTGCATGTACATGACGTATACGCATCGCCCCATCACAAGGGGGCGGTCACCGTACGGTGACCGCCCCCTGCGCGTACGGGAAGGCGTCAGCCCTTGAGTTCCGCAGCCACCAGCTCCGCGATCTGGACCGCGTTCAGGGCCGCGCCCTTGCGGAGGTTGTCGTTGGAGATGAACAGGGCCAGGCCGTTCTCCACGGTCTCGTCCGCGCGGATGCGGCCGACGTAGGACGGGTCCTGGCCGGCGGCCTGGAGGGGGGTCGGGATGTCCGACAGGGCGACGCCCGGAGCGCCCGCCAGGAGCTGCTTCGCGCGCTCCACCGGCAGCGCACGCGCGAAGCGGGCGTTGACCTGGAGGGAGTGGCCGGAGAAGACGGGGACGCGGACGCAGGTGCCGGAGACCTTCAGCTCCGGGATCTCCAGGATCTTGCGGGACTCGTTGCGGAGCTTCTGCTCCTCGTCCGTCTCGCCCAGGCCGTCGTCGACGATGGAGCCGGCGAGGGGGAGGACGTTGAAGGCGATGGGGCGCTTGTAGACCCCCGGCTCGGGGAAGTCGACCGCCGCACCGTCGTGGGTCAGCTTGTCCGCGTCGGCGATGACCTTCTGCGCCTGGCCGTGCAGCTCGGCCACGCCGGCCAGACCCGAGCCGGACACCGCCTGGTACGTCGCGACGACCAGCGCCCGAAGACCCGCCTCTGCGTGCAGCGGCTTCAGTACCGGCATCGCGGCCATCGTCGTGCAGTTCGGGTTCGCGATGATCCCCTTGGGGCGGTCCGCGATCGCGTGCGGGTTCACCTCGGACACCACCAGGGGTACGTCCGGGTCCCGGCGCCAGGCCGAGGAGTTGTCGATCACGACCGGGCCCTGCGAGGCGACCTTCTCTGCCAGCGCCCTGGAGGTCGCGCCTCCCGCGGAGAAGAGCACGATGTCCAGACCGGAGTAGTCGGCTGTGGCGGCGTCCTCCACCGTCACACCGTCGAGGACCGTGCCGGCCGAGCGGGCCGAGGCGAACAGGCGCAGCTCGGCGACCGGGAAGTTCCGCTCGGCGAGGATCCTGCGCATGACCGTGCCGACCTGACCGGTGGCTCCGACGATTCCGACCTTCACGGCGACTCCTCTTACCTGGGCATGACTGGGCGGCGCTTACATCAGGCGCTTACATCATGCGTCTGTCCCCGGTCCGGCTGTCCAATCCGTCGCCGTGTTGCCCGAGGAGTGGGACGGTGCGCCCCGCCGGATGTGACGTACGTCTCGGTCGGACGTCTCGGTCCGAACCGGCGTCCTGGAGAATCCGCACCGGCGTCCCGGAGAAGACGCGGCGAGCGGGCCCTCACTCGCCGGCGCCCGCGGCGTCACACGCCTGCCCCCGCAGCGTGCGGGCGAGGTCGTCCCTCGCTTCCAGGACGAGCCGGCGCAGGGCCGGTGCCGCGGTCTTGTGCGAGGCCAGCCACGCGTCCGTCGCGTCCAGGGTCTGCTGCGAGTCCTGGAGGAACGGGAACAGTCCCTTGACCACGTCCATGGCGATCTGGATGGACCGCTCGTCCCATACGCGCTCGATCGCCTCGAAGTACTTGGCGGTGTACGGAGCGCCGAGCTCCCGCTGAGACGGCTGTGCGAAGCCCGCGATCGTCGCCTCGACCAGTGCGTTGGACAGCGTGTCCGACTCGACGACGGCCGCCCACGCCTGGTCCTTGACCGCGGCGGAGGGCCGGGCGGCGAGGCAGCGGACCTGGTGGCGCTTGCCCGACGCCGTGTCGTCGCGCGCCAGCTCGGCGTCGAGCACGGCCTCGTCGGCGGCGCCGTGCGCGGCGAGCGGCTCGAGGAACGCCCAGCGCAACTCCTGGTCCACCTCCAGCCCGTCGATCTCGGCCGTGCCGTCCAGCAGGCCCCGCAGCAGCTGCAGATCGCCCTCGTTCGAAGCGACCGCTGCGACGAACCGCGCCCACGTCAGCTGGTGCTGACTGCCGGGCTCGGCCAGCCGCAGCTCCCGCAGGGCGCCGTCGGCGAGCAGCGGTCCGCCTGTGTCCCGCCACTCGGGCGCCGCGTAGCGCGTGAGCGCGGAGTTCGCCCATGCCTGCAGCATCAGGAGTACACCGATGTCGGTCTCGCGGCCCGCGAAGCGCAGGACGAGATCGATGAAGTCACGGGCCGGCATCAGGGCGTCACGGGTCAGGTTCCACAGCGCCGACCAGCACAGCGCACGGGCGAGCGGGTCGGTGATGTCCCCGAGCCGCTCCCGCAGCGTAGCCAGCGAGCCCGCGTCGAAACGGATCTTGCAGTACGTCAGGTCGTCGTCGTTGACCAGCACCAGCTCGGGGGCGTCGGCACCGGCCAGCTCGGCCACCACCGTGCGCGGGCCGTCGACGTCCACCTCGGCGAGCGCGAACCGCTCCAGGGGGCCATCCGTGCCGGCTCGCCGGTAGAGGCCCACCGCCACCCGGTGCGGCCGCAGCTCGGGGTGTGACTCGGCGGCCTCCTGGAGGACCGCGAGCTCGGCGATCCGCCCGTCGGAGCCCAACACCACTTGTGGGGTAAGTGAGTTGACGCCGGCCGTCTGCAGCCAGGCCCGCGACCACGCCGCCATGTCGCGCCCGCTCGTCTCCTCCAGTACGGAGAGGAGGTCTTGGAGGCGCGTGTTGCCGTAGGCGTGCCGCTTGAAGTAGCGGCGGGCGCCCTCCAGGAAGGCGTCCCGTCCGACGTAGGCCACCAGCTGCTTGAGAACAGAGGCGCCCTTGGCGTACGTGATCCCGTCGAAGTTCAGCTTGGCGTCCTCCAGGTCACGGATGTCGGCCGTGATCGGGTGCGTGGAGGGCAGTTGGTCCGCGCGGTACGCCCATGCCTTGCGGTTGTTGGCGAAAGTGATCCAGGCGTTGGTGAAGCGCGTCGCCTCGGCCGCCGAGAAGGTTCCCATGAAGTCGGCGAAGGACTCCTTGAGCCACAGGTCGTCCCACCACTCCATGGTGACGAGGTCACCGAACCACATGTGCGCCATCTCGTGCAGGATGACATTCGCCCGGCGCTCGTACGACGCCTGTGTCACCTTGCCGCGGAAGATGAACTCCTCGCGGAAGGTCACACAGCCCGGGTTCTCCATCGCGCCGAGGTTGTACTCCGGCACGAAGGCCTGGTCGTACTTCCCGAACGGGTACGGGTAGTCGAAGTGGTCGTGGAAGAAGTCCAGCCCCTGCTTGGTCACCAGGAACACGTCGTCGGCGTCGAAGTGCCGGGCCAGGCCCTTGCGGCACAGGGCGCCGAGGGGGATCTCCAGCGTCGTACCGTCCTCGAAGGTGCGGGAGTAGCGGTCCGTCACGTAGTGGTACGGGCCCGCGACGAACGCCGTGATGTACGTCGGGATGGGTTTGGTCTCGGCGAACCGCCATACCCCGTCGTGCTGTTCACCGACGCCGTTGCTCCACACCACCCAGCCCTCGGGGGCGCGGACCTCGAACCGGAAGGGCGCCTTGAGGTCCGGCTGCTCGAAGCCCGCGAAAACGCGGCGGGAGTCGGCCGGCTCGTACTGCGTGTAGAGGTAGACCTCGCCGTCCTCGGGGTCCACGAAGCGGTGCATGCCCTCGCCGGTGCGGCTGTAGGCGCACTGGGCGTCGACCATGAGTTCGTTGTCGTCGCCGAGGTCCTCCAGGAGGATGCGGGAGCCGTCGAAGACGGCGCCCGGGTCCAGGTCCTTGCCGTTCAGGGAGACGGCGGTGACGCTCGGCGCGATCAGGTCCGCGAAGCTGGTGGCGCCCGGCTCGGCGCAGCGGAAGCGGATGGTCGTCACCGACCGGAACGTCGGCGGCTCGGTGTCCGTGCCGCCCAGGGCGGAGCGCAGGTCGAGGGACACCTCGTACCCGTCGACGGACAGCAGGGCGGCCCGCTCGCGGGCCTCGTCGCGGGACAGATTCTCACCGGGCACGGGCGGCACTCCCTCGTGGCTGCATGCTGGTTGATGACTGGTACGGGGCTGGTTGTGTGGCTGGCTGGGCGACTCCTTCGACCAGCACCGATCCTGCCATGTGCCACTGACACCTGACACCTGGGAATGGACCGCGTGACCGACGGTGTTGGCGCTGATAGACAGCACCCGAGTCCCTCACCGCGCTCAGCGCCCGTACCGCCGTCACGTAGGAGAGCCATGTCCGAGCAGACCTGCGGCAAGACCCCCGTCGACTTCTGGTTCGACCCGCTGTGTCCTTGGGCGTGGATCACCTCGCGCTGGGTCCTGGAGGTGGAGAAGGTCCGCGACATCGAGGTCCGCTGGCACATCATGAGCCTCGCCGTGCTGAACGAGCCGAAGCTGGACGAGCTGCCCGAGGGGTACCGTGAGCTGCTGTCCACCAAGGCCTGGGCTCCGGTCCGCGTGGTGACCGCCGCCTGGCAGAAGCACGGCGCCGAGGTCCTCGGCCCGCTCTACACGGCGATGGGCATCCGCTTCCACAACCAGGGCGAGGGCCCGACCCGCGAGGCGATAGCGGCCGCCCTCGACGAAGCCGGCCTCCCGGCGGACCTGATCGAGTACGTGGACCAGGAGGACTTCGAGTACGACGCCGAACTGCGCGCCTCCCACAAGGAAGGCATCGACAAGGTCGGTCAGGACGTCGGCACCCCGGTCATCGCCGTCCCCGGCTCCGACGGCGAACAGCTCGCCTTCTTCGGCCCGGTCGTCACCCCGGCCCCCAAGGGTGAGGAGGCCGCCAGGCTCTGGGACGGCACACTGATGGTCGCCTCGATCCCGGGCTTCTACGAGATCAAGCGCACGCGGACGGGCGGCCCGGACTTCAGCAACCTGTGAGCTCCCGCGTCGGCTGCCGCCCCGCCCCGTCTCGACCCGCCGGCGCCGCCCGCCCTGCCTGCCCGCGAGGCGCCCAGCGGGCGCGTGGCGCGTCGCGCGCAGGAGCACGCGCACGCCGTGAGCGAATGGTACCGGGCCTTATCTTGCGTTTGGGCTATCTGGCGGGCAACAGAGATGGCGGAGCGATCAGCCGTGCCCGTTCATAGAGTTCCCTCGCTGTTGGGTTAGCCAGGTGGGGACGAATCAGCTTAAACATGTTCTGCACTCGCTGATCTGCACGCCCGGATTGGACAAGTGGGTAATCATCGAGTGCGAGATTCCACGTTGCGCATGCGGCTTCCAAATGCCCAATGGAAAGTTGGCGCTCCGCAAGGATGGTGCGATGGTGGACGCGCGTACGGCGGTAAACGTTGTACCGCAACTTATCGGCCTGCTGCATTGCCTCAACGGCGCCCGTAACGTCGCCCAGTTCGTACCGCACTTGACTCGTATGGTAATTCAAGGCGGCAGGGTCGTACGAACCAAAGATCTTTGCTCGGGATTCTGCCTTGTCCATTGCACCTTCGGCTTCCCGAAGGTGCATAAGAGCCTTATTGCGTTCACCGATTTGAGCGGCAGCGTGCGCCTGTTGGCCAGCAAGGAAAGCGCGCATACGGGGGCCCGCATTCGGGGAGGCGGCAGCGGCAGCATCGGCTAGGCGCATTGCCTCTCGTCCATGCCCTAGGTCTACGGCTTGAACGCTCATTCCTCGCAGCGTTGTGCAGTACGTCAGATGGTCCTCTGACGCTCCGGCCAGCTCCAACGCTTTCAGATAGTATTGCTGGGCCATCCCTTGAACGCCCTCATCCACGGCCATATAACCGGTGAGATAGCAGAGATCAGAAGCCGCCGCCATCATCGCCTTGCGAACGTGGTCGGGAGCGTCCGCCCGAAGATAGGGGGCCACTGTATTCACGAGGAATGCGGCGGCCATGGGGCGCGCATGTCGTCCGCCGAATTGGTCGTCAAGGTCGGATACTCGTTCGGTCATGGCAATGACCATGTCCACCTCGGCCATTCCCACCCGCTGTGTCTGGCCTTTCTGAACGGCTTCCATACGACCAATGACGTCCGGCCAATTAGGCACGGTGAGGGCAACGGAGAAAAGACCTGCGCCTAGCACGCTACGGCGGGACGGGTCCATATCGTGTCTCCCAAGATCCATGAGCCCTTCCACCGTACTCGGATGGGCTTTCGGCTGATACTGGGGTGTAGGAAATCCAGCTTGGGCGTGCGTGATAGGGCGATGCAGTCGGCGGGACAAGGCTTCCACGACCAACGGCCGCACAGCCTCTTTCGGCATGTGCCCCTTGAGCCATTGATGAACAGACGGTTCCCGGTAGTTGAGTGGCGTTCCGCGTTCCGTGCCTACACGGTTCACGTCCTGGGCGAACTGGCGCAGCGTCCACCCGGTCTCGCGGTACAGCCGCTCAAGATCGGTGTTCGGTTCCTGCGTGCTCACTGGGCCTTCAACTCCTCGTGCTGGCGTGGCACTTAAAGCTCTTAAATCCTGCTGCCGCTTCAACGGTACCGCCGTGTGTAGCGGTGAGGTTGCTTAGAGCAGCAAGGACCCCCGCACCGCTGGAACGGCCGGGGGCATGGCCAACGCTGCAGAGGAGCGCCGACATGCCACAACTACCACGAACC
>CAMLJW010000004.1 GCA_946480485.1 uncultured Streptomyces sp.
GACTGCGAAGTACACGGTGGCGGCGAGCGGCGCCACGCACCAGGCGAGCCGGAGCAGGGCGGCGGCGGAGGCGTCCGGATGCCCCATCGCGAACCCCAGGGTGCACAGGAGCAGGAAGCCCGTGCCCGCCGACGCCGCGGCGACCAGGAGTCTGCGGAGCTGGACCACGGGACGGGCACCCCGGGCTAGGCGGAGAGCGAGCACGCGGCCCGGCCTTCCGACTCGGCCTCGGGGGGCAGGTGGACGGTGTCCACGCGACGCCCGTCGAGCAGCGACACGGTGCGGTCGGCGAGGGCCGCGGTGTCCGCGTCGTGCGTGGCCAGCACGACGGTGATGCCGTGTGAGCGGGCCGCCGTCAGGAGCGTACGCAGCACATGGGTGCGGTCGGCGCGGTACAGCGGCGCCGTCGGCTCGTCGGCGAAGAGCACGATGGGCGCCGGGACCAGCGCGCGGGCGATGGCGACGCGCTGGCGCTCGGCCTGCCGCAGGGCGTGCGGGCGCTTGCGGGCGCAGCCGCCGACGTCGAGGCGCTCCAGCCACTCCAGGGCGGCGGTCTTGGCGCGTCGGCGCCCGACTCCACGCAGCATCAGGGGCAGCGCCGCGTTCTCCCAGGCGTTCAGCTCGGGTACGAGGACGGGCGCCGGGTCGATCCAGGCGAAGCGGTCCCCGCGCAGCCGTGCGCGGCTGAGCGGGCTCATGGTGTGCACGGGGCTGCTGTTGAACCAGACCTCGCCCTGCTGCGGCAGAAGCTGCCCGGACAGGCACTGGAGCAGGGTTGTTTTGCCGCTGCCGCGCGGGCCGCCGACGGCAAGGATCTCGCCCTGGCGGACCCCGAGCGAGACTCCGTTGAGCGCGGGCGAGCCGTTGTGCCTGACGAGTAGGGTGCGTGCCCGGAGCACGTCGTTGTCCGGCGGGTCCACCATGGGCGTACACCTCGGTTCAGATCAGAAATGCCGTGTGGAGTCCCCGTACTGGGGAGATCCCCCGTCCGGGGGAACGAAGGCAGGGCCGATCGGTCACTGGGCACGCTAGGGAGTCGGGGCCGGAAGGCCGGACAGCACGCGGCCCCGGGGCGCCCATTCCCACTCGAACGGGCGACACCGGGGCCGGTATTGGTCACACGGTCAGCTCATCGGTTCGTCGCACCGGCCCAGCGGCCGAACGCCTCCGGGTCGTCAGCATGGATGGGCGCCCGGTAGATGTTGGTGTTCGGCACCTTGTGCGCCCCCGGCACCAGTGGCTCGAAGGGCGCCTTCAGGGCGGGCAGACCGGTGATCGAAAGGGCGCCCTGCGGGGTGCCCTGGTAGGCGACCGCGCGTGAGATGACCTTGTACTTGGTGTGCTTGCCCTTGAGTTTGAAGTACTGCTTGGCGAGCTTCCAGGCGGTCTCGACCGCCTCGCCGCCGCCCGTGGTGAAGAAGACCTTGTTGAGGTCGCTCGGCGCGTGGTGGGCGAGACGTTCCGCCAGTTCGACGGCCTTCGGGTGGGCGTAGGACCACACCGGGAAGAACGCCAGCTCCTGCGCCTGTTTGAACGCCGTCTTGGCGAGCTCGGTGCGGCCGTGGCCCGCCTGGACCACGAACAGCCCCGCGAGACCGTCGAGGTAGCGCTTTCCCCTGTCGTCGTAGACGTAGGTGCCCTCGCCCCGGACGATGACGGGGGACGGGTGCGTTCGCGTACGAGGACATACGGGTGAAGTGCATCCACACCTGGTCGTACGCGGTGCTGCTGAGGTCCTCGGAACGTGCACTCACGGTTATCGGTTTCCCCACATATAGGTCTGCTTTCTGAGCTTGAGGTAGACAAAGATCTCGGTGGAGCGCACGCCGGGCAGGGTCCGGACGCGTTTGTTGATCACATCGAGGAGGTGGTCGTCGTCCTCGCAGACGATCTCCGCCATCAGGTCGAAGGAGCCCGCGGTGATCACGATGTACTCGACTTCCGACATGGCCGACAGCGCGTCCGCGACGGGATCGAGGTCGCCGTCGACGTGGATGCCCAGCATTGCCTGACGCCGGAAGCCCACGGTGAGCGGGTCCGTGACGGCGACGATCTGCATCACGCCCTGGTCGAGCAGCTTCTGGACGCGCTGGCGGATGGCCGCCTCGGAGAGGCCGACGGCCTTGCCGATCGCCGCGTACGGTCGGCGGCCGTCCTCCTGGAGTTGTTCGATGATGGCGAGGGAGACGGCATCCACCCGGGGTGTGCCGTTCCCGGACTCGCGGGAGTCCCGGGGTTGTGCTGCGCTTCGACTGGCCACGACCTCACAGTGCACGAGGACTGGACAGTTCCGCAAGGCTTGATCGATGGTATTCGTTGTTTTCGCCGCCAGAGTTTACGGATTTCGCAGATCTGGTCTGATCGGGGGTGTTGAAAACGTCGGGCCGCGGATTAGGGTGGATGTGTCAGTGATTCGACATCCGACAGGAGGGCCGGGCAGTGAGCACCGAGCTGCGTCGTCTGCGCAACTACATCGACGGAGAGTTCCGCGAAGCCGCCGATGGACGGACCACAGAGGTGGTCAACCCCGCGACGGGCGAGGCGTACGCCACCGCTCCGCTGTCCGGGCGGACGGATGTCGACGCCGCGATGGCCGCCGCGGCGGCGGCCTTCCCGGCCTGGCGCGACATGATCCCGGCCGAGCGTCAGAAGGCCCTCCTCAAGATCGCTGACGCGTTCGAGGAGCGGGCCGAGCAGCTCATCGCCGCGGAGGTGGAGAACACGGGCAAGCCCACCGGCCTGACCCGCTCCGAGGAAATCCCGCCGATGGTCGACCAGATCCGCTTCTTCGCGGGTGCCGCCCGGATGCTGGAGGGGCGAAGCGCCGGCGAGTACATGGAGGGCATGACGTCGATCGTCCGCCGCGAGCCGGTCGGCGTCTGCGCGCAGGTCGCGCCCTGGAACTACCCGATGATGATGGCCGTGTGGAAGTTCGCCCCGGCGCTCGCCGCGGGCAACACGGTCGTGCTGAAGCCGTCGGACACGACGCCCGCCTCGACGGTCCTGATGGCCGAGATCATCGGCTCGATCGTCCCCAGGGGCGTCTTCAACGTCATCTGCGGCGACCGGGACACCGGCCGGCTGATGGTCGAGCACCCGACCCCGGCGATGGCCTCGATCACCGGCTCCGTGCGCGCCGGCACGCAGGTCGCCGAGTCGGCCGCCAAGGACGTCAAGCGTGTCCACCTGGAGCTGGGCGGCAAGGCGCCGGTCGTGGTCTTCGAGGACACCGACATCCCCAAGGCCGTCGAGGACATCTCTGTCGCCGGCTTCTTCAACGCGGGCCAGGACTGCACGGCCGCCACCCGCGTCCTCGTCCAGGAGTCCATCCATGACGAGTTCGTCGCCGCGCTCGCCAAGGCAGCCGCCGACACGAAGACGGGTCAGCCGGACGACGAGGACGTGCTGTACGGGCCGCTGAACAACCCAAACCAACTCGCCCAGGTCACCGGCTTCATCGACCGACTGCCCGCGCACGCCAAGGTCGAGGCGGGTGGCCACCGGGTCGGCGAGAAGGGCTTCTTCTACGCCCCGACCGTCGTCTCGGGCGTCAAGCAGGACGACGAGATCATCCAGAAGGAGGTCTTCGGCCCGGTCATCACCGTCCAGTCCTTCACGGACGAGGCGCAGGCCGTCAACTACGCGAACGGTGTCGAGTACGCCCTCGCCTCCTCCGTCTGGACGAAGGACCACGGGCGCGCGATGCGCATGTCCAAAACCCTCGACTTCGGCTGCGTATGGATCAACACGCACATCCCTCTGGTCGCGGAGATGCCACACGGCGGCTTCAAGAAGTCGGGTTACGGCAAGGACCTGTCGGCGTACGGCTTCGACGACTACACGCGGGTCAAGCACGTGATGACGTCGCTGGCCTGAGGCGGTCTGCCGTCCTTCGCGGACCGCGGCCGCCGACGGCCGGGCACCGCCCCACAGTCCTGCGAACCCGTCCGACCGCGCGACGGTGCCGCAGAGGTCCCGGGTGACGGGCTGACCGAATGCCTCCGGCTCGCCCAAGTATGGCCGTCGCCGTCGCCGTCGTCGCCGTCGTCCGTTCCCGTCCGGATGACGGGACACTGGCCAGGCCCCGGGAGCGTACGTACATCAAGGAGAGCGGCGTCCGGTGCGTGCTCGCGGCGTGCCGGCCGCACGTCCTCGTACGGGGGGTGATTGGGCTTTCGGCTGGTGCGGCGAGAGTATGTGGCGGGCGTCGCAACGGGGCGGACGTTGCCTGTCGGGGCACTGGGCCCGACAGCCCCGGTGGCGTGCCCCTACGGCTTGCGCAGCGAGCAGAGCGTGTCGATGCGGTTCGTGGTGATCGAGTCGACGCCCGCGTCGAGCAGCCGTCGCATGGACCGGCGGGTGTCGGGTGTCCAGACCGACAGCAGGTAGCCGTCGCGGTGAACGCGGGCGGCGATGCTCAGGTCGACCAGGCCGAAGCGGTAGTTGAGCCAGCGTGGCCGTACCGCGTCGAGGAGGGCGGGACGCGGGGGCGCGAGCGTCGTCCAGGTGAGGGCGATCTCCGCGGCGGGGTCGGCCGCGCGGACGGCGAGCATGGTCTCGGCGCCGGCGCTGTAGTACACCCGCTCGTCCGCTCCGAGGTCGCGGACGACCTCGACGATCCGTCGTACGGTCCGCGGACTCGCGGCACCCGGCAGGTCGACCATGAAGCGGCCGTGGTCGGTCGCCTTCAGGGCCTCCTCCAGGGTGGGGATGCCGCCGGCGGTGAGCCCGCGCACTTCGTCCGAGGACAGTGAGAGCAGCGGCCGGTCCCGCTCCCACAGCCGCTTCAGCGTCGCGTCGTGCAGCAGGACGGGCACATCGTCGCGGGTCAGCCGGACATCGAACTCGACGGCGTCCGCGCCCCGTCGGAGCGCGGAACGCAGCGAGTCGATCGTGTTCTCGCGGACGCGGTAGGGGTCGCCGCGATGAGCCACGGCTGTCACGGTGCGCATGGGCCCATTGTGCTGGCTCAGGTGGCGAGCCACGCGGTGGTGTACGTGTCGATCTCGTCGGTGAGCCTCGCCTTGCCGACCGGGTCGAGGAAGGACGCGTCGACGGCGTTCTTGGCGAGCGCGGCGAGACCCTGCTCGTCGAGATCGAGGAGGCGTGCGGCCACCGCGTACTCGTTGTTGAGGTCGGTGCCGACCATCGGCGGGTCGTCGGAGTTGATCGTGACGAGCACGCCCGCGCGCACCATGTCCTTGAGGGGGTGCTCGTCGAGCGTGCGGACCGCGCTGGTGGCGATGTTGGAGGTCGGGCAGACCTCCAGGGCGATCCGATGCTCTGCGAGGTGCGCGAGGAGCTTCGGGTCCCGCGCGGAACTCGTGCCGTGTCCGATGCGCTCGGCGCGCAGTTCGGTCAGGGCGTCCCAGACGGTCTGTGGCCCCGTCGTCTCACCCGCGTGCGGCACCGAGTGCAGGCCGGCCGCGATCGCGCGGTCGAAGTACGACTTGAACTGCGGCCGGGGTACGCCGATCTCGGGCCCGCCGAGCCCGAAGGAGACAAGGCCCTCGGGGCGGATCTTGTCGGTGGTGGCGAGCCGGGCGGTTTCCTCGGCGGCTTGGAGCCCGGCCTCTCCGGGGATGTCGAAGCACCAGCGCAGGACCGTCCCGAACTCGGTCTCGGCCGCCTTGCGCGCATCCTCGATCGCGTCCATGAAGGCGACCTCGTCGATGCCCCGGTGGACCGAGGAGAACGGGGTGACGGTCAGCTCCGCGTAGCGGATGCGCTGCCGCGCCATGTCGCGGGCGACCTCGTACGTCAGCAGCCGTATGTCTTCCGGGGTGCGGATGAGGTCCACGACCGACAGGTACAGCTCGATGAAGTGGGCGAAGTCCGTGAACGTGAAGTAGTCGACGAGGGCCTCGGGGTCGGTCGGCACCCTGGTGTCGGCGTGGCGGGCGGCCAGTTCGGCGACGATGCGGGGGGAGGCGGAGCCGACGTGGTGCACGTGGAGTTCTGCCTTGGGCAGTCCGGCGATGAAGGCGCGCAGGTCGGGCGCGTCGCGGTGGTCGGTCAACGGTTCCTCCCGGAAGCGGCGCCCGGCCGGTGGCCGGCGGGGCGCGGGTGATCGGCTGATCGGTGGCGCGGGGATCATCGTAGGCCGCGGTCCATGGGCGTCTGGGGCGGGCCGTAGCATGACGGCACGTACGACAGAGGGGACTCCGTGCATGTCCGACGAGGCGCAGGCGCCGGGTGCGCTGGGGAACGGTGAACCGGACCTGTGGGCTCCGCCTGAGCGGAGGACTCCGACGGCGGGGGCCGCGCGGCCCGGCTCGCAGGACGCGGCCCCCCGGCCGAAGATCCCGCTGGACAAGCCCGGCACCGAGTCGACCGCGTGGGCGCCGCCGACGAGCGACACGGCCTCCTCGGGGCCAGGCGCGGGAGCGGGCGCCGGTCCGGGCGCCGGCGCTTCGGCGCGGGCGAACGGCTCGGTGCACGACCTGCCGACGGTCATCTCGATGCCGGGTGCGGACGCGCCGAACCCGCCGGGTACGGGGACGCCGTCCGCGCCGAGCCCGCAACCGTGGGCCAACCCCGTCGCACCCTCGACCGCCGCCGCCCTCGGTAACCCGTTCGCGCCTCCTGGCGGTGCCCAGGCCGGCGGCCCGGCCGCGTATCCCTCCGGCAACCCCTTCGGAGCCCCGGCCGCCCCCGGCGAACCCGTCCCCCCGCCTCCCGTCGCACCCGACGGCCCTGGCCAGGTGCCGTACGGCTACGGGTACCCGGCGCAGCCCTACCACCTGTCCGCCGCCGGCGGCCCGGGCTACGGCTGGCCCGGGATGCCGATGGCGCCGAGCAACGGGCTGGGCACGGCGGGGCTGGTGCTTGGCATCATCTCCGCGGTCGGTTTCTGCCTCTGGCCGGTGGCCATTGTGGTGGGCGTCCTTGGGGTGATCTTCGGCGCGATCGGCCGGGCCAAGGCCCGCCGTGACGAGGCGACCAACCCCGGCCAGGCCCTGGCGGGGATCATCTGCGGAGCCGTGGGCATCGTGCTGGGCGTGGCCATGGGCGTACTGGTGATCATCGGGCCCGGCTTGTTCGACGACGGTGCAGGCAGCGACTCGGGGACCGGCGAGGACGGCTTCAGCACCTCGCTCGTCGCCGAACGCTAGGCGACGCTGATGGTGCCGGCGGCTCGGGCACGCTCATGGATCCGGCGCTGCTGCCCGGCGATGGGCGCGGCGGCGGCCGCTCTGGCGTGGGGCGGAGGGTTGTGACCCCTGGCGTCGGGCGTCCGTGCGGCCGACGCCGACGCCGTGTGCGAGGCGGTCCAGGAGCACGGTGAGTGTGATCAGCAGCATCGCGCTCAGGACGAGGCTCGCCACCACGTCCAGCGGCCAGTGGAAGCCGCGCCGGACCAGGCCGAAGCCGACGGCGAGGACCAGCACCGGGCAGCCGATGGTGAGTTCGCGGCGGACGTAGGCGCTGCGCAGCCAGGGAAGCAGCAGCAGGACGGCCGCGCCGTAAGCGACGGCGGCCGTGGCCGTGTGGCCCGAGGGGTAGTAGCGGTCGCCCACCATGCCGGGCGGGCCCGTGCGACCGAGGGCTTCCTTCAACGGGACGACCAGAGCCGGTACGGCGGTCATGATGACCAGGGCGGCGAGCGGCGGGAGCCACCAGCCGGGCGTACCGGCGCGGTGTGCGCGCCAGGCGATGTATGCGAGGACCACGACCAGGACCGGAACGGCGACCGTGATGCTGCCGAGGTCCACGAGGAGTTCGATGACGGCGTCCCGGCGACGGCTGTCCGCGATCGCCAGGCCGAGGCGCTCGTCGACGCGGCGCAGCGGGCTGTCGACGACGACCTGCGAGGTGAGGAACACGAAGATCAGGGCGAGACCGCCCAGAAGCAAGGTCGGCCGCCCCCGAACAGGGGGGGGAGTTCCGGGGCGGCCGCCCAGATCGGGTCGTCGCACGCCCCGGGGGGTTTGGGGCGAGCGACTGTCCGATCGGTGAGGAGATCTGGAGCCGGAGGCTCCATCAGTGTGCGCGAGGGCACGACCAGGGTGAGGCTGGGGAGGCCCCGACCTGGCGTCACTCACGGTTACCCGTGGGTGGGGTGTATCTCTCATCCGGTCAGAACCTACGACAGGGGATCGGCGTCCGGCAGGCGGATGCGCCACCCGTCATGCACCTCGCACACGTTCTTCACACGCCCTGCTCCTCGCTTCCGTCGCACCGGAACCGGGTGCGAGAGGCCCTGTGCTCAGATGCGGGTGAAGGCCTGCTCGAGGATGTCGAGCCCTTCGCTGAGCAGATCCTCCCCGATGACCAGGGGCGGCAGGAAGCGCAGCACATTGCCGTAGGTGCCGCAGGTCAGGACCAGCAGGCCCTCCTGGTGGCAGGCCTTGGCGAGCACGGCGGTGGCCTGTGGGTTCGGCTCCTTGGTGGCCGGGTCCTTCACGAGCTCGATGGCGATCATGGCGCCGCGGCCACGGACGTCGCCGATGATGTCGTACTTCTCCTGCATGGCACCGAGACGTGCCTTCATGATCGTCTCGATGTGCCGCGCCCTGGCGTTGAGGTCGAGCTCCTTCATGGTCTCGATCGAGCCGAGGGCGCCCGCGCAGGCGACGGGGTTGCCGCCGTAGGTGCCGCCCAGGCCGCCCGCGTGCGCGGCGTCCATGATCTCGGCGCGGCCGGTGACGGCGGCCAGCGGCAGACCGCCCGCGATGCCCTTGGCGGTGGTGATCAGGTCGGGGACGATGCCCTCGTCCTCACACGCGAACCACTGGCCGGTACGGCAGAAGCCGGACTGGATCTCGTCCGCGACGAAGACGATCCCGTTGTCCTCGGCGAACTTGCTGATCGCCGGCAGGAAACCTTTCGCAGGCTCGATGAAGCCGCCCTCGCCAAGGACCGGTTCGATGACGATCGCGGCCACGTTCTCAGGGCCTACCTGCTTGCTGATCTGGTCGATGGCTTGCGCGGCGGCCTCTGGCCCGCAGTCGGCACCGGTGGGCCAGCGGTAGCCGTACGCCACCGGTACGCGGTAGATCTCGGGCGCGAACGGACCGAAGCCGTGCTTGAACGGCATGTTCTTCGCGGTCAGCGCCATCGTGAGGTTCGTGCGTCCGTGGTAGCCGTGGTCGAAGACGACGACGGCCTGCCGCCTGGTGTACGAGCGGGCGATCTTGACGGCGTTCTCCACGGCCTCGGCCCCGGAGTTGAACAGCGCCGACTTCTTCGCGTGGTCGCCGGGGGTCAGCTCGGCCAGTGCCTCGGCGACGGCCACATACCCCTCATACGGCGTGACCATGAAACAGGTGTGGGTGAAGTCCTGCAGCTGGGCGGAGGCGCGGCGTACGACGGCCTCGGCGGACGCGCCGACGTTGGTCACGGCGATGCCGGAGCCGAAGTCGATCAGCCGGTTCCCGTCGACGTCCTCGACGATCCCGCCGCCCGCGCGCGCGGCGAACACGGGCAGCACGGACCCCACACCGGCCGCGACCGCGGCGATACGGCGGGCCTGCAGCTCTTGTGACTTCGGGCCGGGGATGGCGGTGACGACGCGGCGCTCCTGCGGAAGTGCGCTCATGAGGGGCTCCCTGGGGTCGTGCGAACGGACACTCGGCTTTCCTCTGCGCAGGCTAGGGCCGACGGAGGGGAGTGGGCATGCTCCATGTGGGCGTTGTCGGGGCCTCGCGTTGTCCGCGCTGGACATGGCGGCGGCCCCGAGGTCGGGCCCCGCCCGGCCGTGTAAGCGGCGAACTCCCCTTCTGGGGGCGTTAGATTGGCTGGCTGATGGCGGATGGAGCGGCAGTTCAGGGGGCAAGGGCGATGGACAGCGACGGCACGCAGGACGCACGGGGCACCCATGCCGCACGTGTGCCGCGCCCGGCAGGGCCGCCTCGCGTACCGCCGAGGCCGGCGCAGGCGCCCGGCGCGCCGCCGTTCCCGGACGGGGCGGCTTTTGTGGCGTGGCTGCGGACTCCCCGGCCCGAGGCGGCGCCGGGCGTGTGGCGGTTCGACCACCGGCCGCGGCCGGACGAGGAGCCCGAGATCATCCCGACCCGGCAACTTCTCAGCGGCGCGCTGATCGCCTTCCTCGTCGGGTGGCTGATCTGGTCTCTGCTGTGGAACGGCTATCTGGGCGGCTGGTGGGTGCTGCCGCTGGCACTGTTCACACCGGATTCCTGGCGGCACAGCGACGACCGGATCGCCAACGCCTTCCTCTGGTACGGCTACTACACCGTGATCGCCCTGGCCATCATGGTGGCCGTCGGGCGGCTCGGCCGCTGGGGCGAGGTGTGGCGCCGCTTCGGGCCGCCCGCCTGGCGCCGGGCCGCGCCTCTGCCCGAACGGCCGCCCACGCCCGAGGAGGACCCCGCCCAGTGGGCGGGGCTGCGGGCCGCCGGATCCACGGACGCGGCCGACCGGCTCGCCGCCGAGGCCCACTCCGGGCTCATGCGCGACGTCGACCACGCGCGCATCGGCCGCGCCTGGCAAGGGGTGCGCAACGGGCGGCACAGCCTCGCCACCTTCACGGGCGCGGTACTGAAGGACGGGGCCGCCGCCTGCCTGCACCCCTCCGGCGAGCGTGATCTTCCCGGACGCCTCGCCCAGCACGACCTCGTCACCGGGCAGGTCAGGCTCGGCAAGACCGCCGACGACCACCGCAATCCGTACGCCTACCGCGGCACCGGACTCGCCCTCGGCCCGGAACTCCTCGGCACCTCGCTGCTCGCCGTCGGCCCCGCCGGATCCGGCAAGACGGGCGCCGTCGTCCGGCCGCTAGCCGAGTCGCTGTGCCTGCACGCGCTCGCCGGGCGGGCCGCCGTCGTCGTGGTCGGGGCCGCGGGCGCAGGGCTCGGGCCGGTGGACGCGTACGACGTCGTCGTGCGGGTCGGGAACGCCGAGTCCGTGTTCGACCTCGACCTGTACGGCGGGATCACCGACCCCGACGAGGCCGCGGCCGTACTCGCCGAGGCGCTGGTCGGCGATCTCACCGATCCGCATCCCGGCGGGGACAGCCGCCGGTCCACCACCGTGCTGGCCCAGTTGCTCGGGCCGTACCGCGCGGTCCACGGCCGCTTCCCGTCCGTACCGGAGCTGCGGCAGCTCCTCGACGGCGCACCCGGCGCGCTCGGCGCCCTCCGCAAGGCGCTCACCCAGGCCGGACAGGACTCGCTGCTGCGCGAGCTCGACGCCCGGGAGCGGCAGGCGGGCCAACCAGGGGATGTCGGGAGTGTGCTGGCCGATCGGGTGGCGCTGCTCGACCGGCCCGCCTTCGCCGGGTTCTTCGACACGTCCGGTCAGTCCCGGCCCTTCTCGCCGCGTGCCCTCGATCATCCGGTGCGGGTTCGCATCGATCTGCCCGAACGCGGCCACGCGGATGCCTCGCGGATCCTGGCGCGGCTGGTGCTCGCGCAGTTCACGGCAAGTGTCGCCGTGCGGGACGACCGGTCGTTGTTCGTGTGTCTGGTGCTGGACGACGCGACAGGCGTGGTGACCCCCGAGGCCGTACGGGGGATTCAGCGGCTGCGGTCCGCCAACGCAGGCGCCGTGCTGACACTGCGTACGCTCGACGACGTGCCGCGGCCGCTGCGGAGCCCGTTGCTCGGTGCGATCGGGTGCCGGATGGCGTTGTCCGGGCTCACGCCCTGGGACGGGCAGGACTTCGCCGAGGTCTGGGGTAAGGAGTGGACGGAGGCGCGGGACGTCACGGACCGGCAGATCATCGCCGAGACGCCCCTCGGCAAGACCGTTCACGCGCTGCGGCGGATGATCACCGGACGCGCGCCCACCGCACGGGCCGTCACCGTTCGGCAGGTGGAGCGTGAGCGGTGGTCCGCCTCCGAGCTGGCGCACGCCGTGCCGCCGGGGCATGCGGTGCTCTCGCTCACCAGCGTGCGAGGGGAGCACGCGCCGCCGTTGTTGGTGGATCTTCGAAGCTGAGCGGGAGATAGGGTTCGGGGCGAGCGTATATCGACCGGATATCGGGACATATGGGCTCTTGGGCAAGTAGGACATCTGGGCACAAGGTGACGCGGTGACCGTACGGTGAGGCAGAATCAATACCGTCATTCCTACGTGACGGCCAAAAGATCACTTCTCCACCCTCTCCACTCCGCCACTCCGCCACTCCCGCTCCTTCCGTGAAGACCTGGAGGACCTGGAGGACCCTGGCCAGGAAGACCTGAAGGTCCCATGCCCCCCACGCTCGCCTCGCTCGTCCAGCACTCGGCGCTCAAACTCACCGTGCGCGCGGGCGAGGAACGTCTGGACACGCCGGTCCGCTGGGCCCATGCCAGCGAACTCACCGACCCCGTGCCGTACATGGAGGGCGGGGAGCTGCTCCTGATCACCGCGCTCAAGCTGGACGCGGAGAACCCGGACGCCATGCGGCGCTATGTGAAGCGGCTGGTGGGGGCCGGGGTCGTCGGGCTCGGGTTCGCTGTCGGGGTGTATTACGAGGCCATTCCGAATGCGCTGGTCGAGGCCGCGGAGAAGGAGGGGCTGCCGCTCCTCGAAGTGCCGCGGCGTACGCCCTTCCTCGCCATCAGCAAGGCCGTTTCCGCCGCCATCGCCGCCGATCAGTACCGGGCCGTGACCGCCGGCTTCGCCGCACAGCGCGAGCTGACCAAGCAGGCCCTGAGCGAGGGGCCCGAGGGGGTGCTCTCCGCCCTCGCTGCGCAGGTCGACGGGTGGGCCGCCCTGTACGACGCGTCCGGTGCCGTCGTCGCGGTCGCGCCCGAATGGGCCGGGCGGCGGGCCGCGAGGCTCACCGCCGAGGTGGAGCGGCTGCGGGAGCGGGCCGCGCCCGCGAGTTCCGTCGTCGGGGGGTCGGTCGAGGACGGTGATGGCGCTGCTGACGGTGACGGCGGCGGTGACAAGGGGAGCAGTGAGGATCGTGTCGAACTGCATTCCGTGGGGACCGGGCGGCGGGCCCGTGCCGCGTTGGCCGTGGGCACCGCCGCCGCGCCGGGTACCGCCGAGCGGTACGCCGTGCACTCCGCGATCGCTCTGCTGACGCTCACGACGGAGCGGTCGCGGTCGTTGTATGCCGCCGAGCAGCGGATCGGGGTCGCCGTGCTGCGGATGCTGCTCGCCGGGGAGCCTGATCACGCCCGTGCGGTCGCCGGGGATCTGTATGGCGGGCTGCTCGATGCCCCGTACCGGCTGATCCTCGCGGAGGCCGCGTCGGCCGCGTCGGCCGCGGGGGGACGGCGCAGGAGCGGGGCAGGAGGCGGGGCCGCGGTGGCTGAGGCCGTGGCCGACGCCGATGCCGATCTGTTGGGCGGGCTCGCGGAGGTCATCGAGGCCGCGGCCGCTCGGTCGGGCGAGGCCGTGCTGGTCGTTCCTGACGGGGAGCGGCTTGTGGTGCTGGCCGCGGACGGGGGTGCGGTGGTTTCATCCTGCGCTCAGCACGCGAAGGCGATCGGGGGTGCCGGGCGTGCTGGGCGTGCCGGGCCTCCCCGGGCTGCTCGTGGTGTGGCCGATCAGGGCGTGGACGAGAACGGCCTTGTCATGGGCCTTTCGGCTCCTGCCGGGCCGGTTGCCGCCGCGCCGGCCTATAAGCAGGCCGAGCAGGCGTTGTCGGTCGCTCGGCGGCGGGGGTGGGTGCTGGTGGAGCACGAGGAGTTGGCCACCGGGTCTGTTGTGCCGTTGCTCGCGGATGACGCGGTGCGGGCGTTCGCGGATGGGTTGCTGCGGGCGCTGTACGAGTACGACGCCACTGGGCGGGGTGATCTCGTCGCTTCGTTGCGGGCCTGGTTGTCCCGGCATGGGCAGTGGGACCCGGCGGCGGCTGATCTTGGGGTGCACCGGCATACGTTGCGGTATCGGATGCGGCGGGTCGAGGAGATCCTGGGGCGGTCGTTGGACGATCCGGACGTGCGGATGGAGCTTTGGCTGGCGCTGAAGGCTACGGCCAGGGCGGGGGAGTAGACAGGTGCCGTTGTCTCGCGCGAAAACCTGCGCCTCGCTCGGCGTGACCGTGCCAAAGGGTCCTACCCTCCAGGGTGACTGCTACGACTTGGACAAACGACCCCTGGCCATCGGCCCCCTACCGTGGGGGCAAGTACAGGACACGCCGACGGAAGGGCCGGAAACCCGATGACTTCCCCCCATGCCTTCTGGCTCGCCGGCCGCCAGGCCACCGGTGAGGCCACGTTCGATGTCACGTCCCCTTGGGACGGCCGGATCGTCGGCGAGGTCAGCGTGCCGACCGACGAGCAGGTGGAGGAGGCCGTTGCCGCCGCGCACGCCGTGCGGGACGCGTTCGCGGCCACGGCGGCCCATGTGCGGGCCGCCGCCCTCGACCACGTGTCGCGTCGGCTGGTCGAGCGTACCGAGGAGATCGCCCGGCTGATCTCAGCCGAGAACGGTAAGCCGGTCAAGTGGGCCCGCGGTGAGGTCGGGCGGGCCGTGTCGGTGTTCCGGTTGGCGGCCGAGGAGGCCCGGCGTTTCAACGGGGGAGAGGTCCAGCGGCTCGACACCGACCTCGGGGGGCAGGGGCGGCTGGCCTTCACGCGCCGCTTCCCCAAGGGCGTGGTCCTCGGAATAGCGCCGTTCAACTTTCCGCTGAACCTGTGTGCGCACAAGATCGCCCCGGCCATTGCCGCCGGCGTGCCGATCATTCTGAAGCCCGCCCCCGCGACGCCGCTGTCGGGGCTGATGATCGGTGAGCTGCTCGCCGAGAGCGAGTTGCCGGCCGGGTCGTGGAGCATTCTGCCGGTGCCGAATGACCGGATGCCCGCTCTCGTGCAGGACGAGCGGCTGCCGGTCATCTCGTTCACCGGGTCCGAGAACGTCGGGTTCGCGATCATGGACTCGGTGCCGCGCAAGCACTGCACTCTGGAGCTGGGCGGAAACGGCGCGGCCGTGGTGCTGGCCGACTACGCCGGTGACGAGGATCTGGACTGGGCCGCGACCCGCATCGCCACCTTCTCCAACTACCAGGGCGGGCAGTCCTGTATCTCGGTGCAGCGGGTGATCGCCGACGCGTCCGTGTACGAGCGGCTGGTGCCTCGTGTCGTCGCCGCCGTCGAGGCCCAGGTGACCGGCGATCCGTCCGACGACGCGACCGATGTCGGGCCGCTGGTGAGTGAGGAAGCCGCCAGGCGCGTGGAGGCATGGGTCGAGGAGGCCACCAGGGCGGGGGCCCGTGTGCTGACCGGTGGCAAGCGGGACGGGGCCTCGTACGCGCCGACCGTTCTCGCCGATGTGCCGGCCGACGTCACACTGTCCTGCGAGGAGGTGTTCGGTCCCGTCCTGTGCCTGCGGAAGGTGGAGGGGGAGGCCGCCGCCTTCGCCGCCGTCAATGACTCCAAGTACGGCCTTCAGGCAGGGGTGTTCACGCATGACCTGCAGACCGCCTTCCGGGCGCACCGGGCGCTGGACGTGGGTGGCGTGGTCATCGGGGACGTCCCGTCGTACCGGGCCGACCAGATGCCGTACGGCGGTGTGAAGCAGTCCGGCGTCGGGCGTGAGGGTGTGAGGTTCACGATGGACGACTACACGTACGAGCGGGTGATGGTTCTGACGGGGCTCACCCTGTAGTCACCCTGAGTGGTGACCATCGTTTTCGTGGAAGCTCGGGGTCATATCCCGGGATGAAGGGGAACCGGCACCGATGCCTTCCGGTGCCGGGCCCTCCCCAAACCCATACAGCACCGCCGCCCCCGCCTCTCCCGCAAGGCGAAGATCGCCACCGCCGCCGTCACCGCCCTCGCGCCCGGCGCGTCACCGTCGCGATGGCCGAGGGCGACATCGGCTGGAAGGCCCGCTCCTTCGTCCGGGTCGCCGACACGGCCAAGGCCACCCTCGACCTCGACGACTTCACCCAGGCACCCGTACGGCGCAAGCTGCTGAGCAACGACGGACACGTCCCCGGTGATTCGGGACGGGCACCGAGGTCCTCCGTGGCTCGGCCGCCCGGACACCAAGGCGTACTCGGTGGACATCTGCTGACCTCGACGGGCTGACCCGGCGTAGTTCCTGCGGATGAACGTTGCACGATGACCGGTGAGGTTGCCCGGAATCGGGTACATACGATCGAGTACACCGGCCAGTAACCAACTGTTCCGAAGATCCCGACTCGCGGCGAGGTGAAGCCCCTCATGTCCGCACCAACCGACAAGCCCGCTGTCACCGAGCGCGAGGCCCGCCAGGTGGCGGAGGCCGCGCGTGAACAGGACTGGCGCAAGCCCAGCTTTGCCAAGGAGCTGTTCCTCGGCCGCTTCCGGCTCGATCTGATCCATCCGCATCCGATGCCTCCCGACGAGGACGCGCAGCGCGGCGAGGAGTTCCTCGCCAAGCTGCGTGACTTCTGCGAGACGAAGATCGACTCGGTCCGGATCGAACGCGAGGCGCGTATCCCCGACGAGACGATCAACGGGCTCAAGGAACTCGGCGCCCTCGGCATGAAGATCGACACCAAGTACGGCGGCCTCGGCCTCACCCAGGTGTACTACAACAAGGCGCTCGCCCTGGTCGGGTCCGCGAGCCCGGCGATCGGGGCGCTGCTGTCCGCGCATCAGTCGATCGGCGTACCGCAGCCGCTCAAACTCTTCGGCACGCCAGAGCAGAAGGACGTCTTCCTGCCACGCTGCGCCCGCACCGACATCTCGGCCTTCCTGCTGACCGAGCCGGACGTGGGCTCCGACCCGGCCCGCCTCGCCACGACGGCCGTCCCGGACGGGGACTCGTACGTCCTCGACGGGGTGAAGCTCTGGACGACCAACGGCGTCGTCGCGGACCTGCTGGTCGTGATGGCGCGGGTGCCGAGGTCCGAGGGCCACAAGGGCGGCATCACCGCGTTCGTCGTGGAGGCCGCGTCGGAGGGCGTCACGGTCGAGAACCGCAACGCGTTCATGGGCCTGCGCGGCCTGGAGAACGGCGTCACGCGCTTCCACCGGGTCCGTGTCCCCGCCACGAACCGTATCGGTCCCGAGGGCGCCGGCCTCAAGATCGCTCTGACGACGCTCAACACCGGTCGGCTCTCGCTGCCCGCCATGTGCGTGGGCGCGGGCAAGTGGTGTCTGAAGATCGCCCGCGAATGGTCCGCCGCGCGCGAGCAGTGGGGCAAGCCGGTGGCCTTCCACGAGGCCGTGGGCGCCAAGATCTCCTTCATCGCGGCGACGACCTTCGCCCTGGAGGCCGTGGTCGACCTCTCCTCGCAGATGGCCGACGAGGACCGCAACGACATCCGTATCGAGGCGGCCCTCGCCAAGCTGTACGGCTCCGAGATGGGCTGTCTGATGGCCGACGAGCTGGTCCAGATCCGCGGCGGCCGCGGCTTCGAGACCGCCGCGTCGCTCGCCGCCCGCGGTGAACGGGCCGTCCCGGCCGAGCAGATCCTGCGCGACCTGCGCATCAACCGCATCTTCGAGGGCTCGACCGAGATCATGCACCTGCTGATCGCGCGTGAGGCGGTCGACGCCCATCTGTCGGTGGCCGGTGACCTCATCGACCCCGAGAAGTCCCTGTCGGACAAGGCGAAGGCGGGTGCGAACGCTGGTGTCTTCTACGCCCGCTGGCTGCCGAAGCTGGTCGCGGGCCCAGGGCAGCTCCCGCGCTCGTACGGCGACTTCCATCCGCCCGGACACGTCGACCTGTCCGGCCACCTCCGCTATGTGGAGCGGTCGGCCCGCAAGCTCGCCAGGTCCACCTTCTACGCCATGTCGCGCTGGCAGGGCCGGATGGAGACCAAGCAGGGCTTCCTCGGCCGGATCGTCGACATCGGCGCGGAACTGTTCGCGATGAGCGCGGCCTGCGTACGCGCCGAGCTCCTGCGCTCCACCGGGTCACACGGCCGCGAGGCCTACCAGCTCGCCGACGCCTTCTGCCGCCAGGCCCGCATCCGCGTCGAGGAACTCTTCGACCGGCTGTGGAGCAACACCGACGACCTCGACCGCAAGGTCGTCAAGGGCGTCCTGTCCGGCACCTACACCTGGCTGGAGGAGGGCGTCATCGACCCGTCCGGCGACGGCCCCTGGATCGCGGACGCGACTTCCGGACCGTCCCAGCGGGAAAACGTTCACCGCCCCATTCGCTGATCCGATTCGCGCATCCCGTGCGCGATCCCATGCGCTGATCTCTTCCCCATCAACGCACTGACGTCCCGTGGTCATGCTGTCGCTTGCCGCATGGAAGCCGTGCGACAACAATGAGCGAAATGGCGAACAGAGACGACAGATGCGCCACAGTGTGGGGGGGGGAAGAACACAGTCAGGGAATTTCTGTCCAGCTGACAATGGCCCGCCAGGAAGCCTGGCGGCAGCTGGCAGAAACGGATCCGGTACGGGCATCAAGGACGGTGCGCGATGAGGTTCTGCCACTGGCGGACAAGCTGTGCCAGAGTGCGCCGGAGACCTTCGAGACGCACCGGGACGCGCTCGCCGTCGTGCTGAACGACTGCGCGCTCGCCCTCACCGACGAGGAGCCGAGGCGCCCCGGTCGTGAGGGACCCCGTACTGCGCGAAGTGATCAAAGCGAACCAGCAGGGAGTCCACATTCTCCAGCGGGCCGATCGCGGGATACGAATGCTTTTGGACACTGCTTAGCCGCCAAGGGAGAATTCCATTGGCCACTCTGGAGCGCATCACCGCCCGGATCATGCGGGCCGGCGAGGGAAGAATACTGCGCAGGCTGCAGCGTATCTCCGAACAGATCAACTCTCTGGAGGAGGAACTCGAGGGGCTGACCGACAACGAGCTGCGGGCGCTCACCCCCGAGTTCAAACAGCGCCACGCCGGCGGCGAAAGCCTGGACGAACTTCTGCCCGAGGCATTCGCCGTGATGCGCGAGGCCGCGCGGCGCACACTCGGGATGCGCCACTTCGACGTACAGATCATGGGCGGCGCGGCGCTCCACTTCGGCAACATCGCCGAGATGCACACCGGCGAGGGAAAGACGCTGGTCGCGACGCTGCCCGTCTATCTGAACGCCCTGACCGGCAGGGGAGTCCACCTGGTCACGGTGAACGACTACCTGGCCCAGCGCGACGCCGACTGGATGGGCCGGGCCTACCGCTTCCTGGGCCTGACCGTGGGCGTCATCACGTCCCAGTCGACGCCGGCCGAGCGGCGCGAGCAGTACGACTGCGACATCACGTACGGCACCAACACCGAGTTCGGCTTCGACTATCTGCGCGACAACATGGCCCGGTCGCAGGACGAACTCGTGCAGCGCGGCCACCACTTCGCGATCGTTGACGAGGCCGACTCCATCCTCATCGACGAGGCGCGTACGCCGCTGATCATCTCCGGGCCGGCCGACCAGCCGACGCACTGGTACGAGTCGTTCGCCACGATCGTCGCGCGAATGAAGGGCGTCTTGGTCCAGGAGGAGCACTTCACCTCGCCGATGGACAAGGAACGCCTCGCCGAACTGCGGGCCACGCACGACTACGAGTACGACCCGAAGAAGCGCACCGTGGCGATCCTGGACCGCGGGGTCGAGTACCTCCAGGATCAGCTGGGCATCGAGAGCCTCTACGAGTCAGAACACACGCCTCTCATCGGTCACCTGAACAACGCGCTCAAGGCCAAGGAGCACTTCAAGAAGGACAAGGACTACGTCGTCATCGACAGCGAGGTCCTCATCGTCGACGAACACACCGGCCGTATCCTCGCCGGCCGCCGCTACAGCGAAGGGCTGCACCAGGCGATCGAGGCGAAGGAGGGGGTGACCGTCAGGGACGAGAACCAGACGCTCGCGACGATCACCCTGCAGAACTTCTTCCGGCTGTACGAGAAGCTCGCCGGGATGACCGGCACGGCGATGACCGAGGCGGCCGAGTTCCACCAGATCTACACCCTGCACGTGGTGCCGATCCCCACGAACCGGCCGATGGTCCGCGACGACGACGCCGACCAGGTCTACCGCACCGAGGAGGCGAAGTTCGAGGCGATCGTGGAGGACATAGCCGAGCGGCACGAGAAGGGCCAGCCGGTCCTCGTGGGCACCACGTCCGTCGAGAAGTCCGAGCGGCTGTCCGAGATGTTGTGGAAACGGGGCGTCCTCGAACGCCAGGACATCGGGCGTCACGTCCTCAACGCCAAGAACCACCGGAACGAGGCTCAGATCGTGGCCCAGGCGGGGCGCAAGGGCGCGGTCACCGTGGCCACCAACATGGCGGGCCGCGGTACCGACATCATGCTGGGCGGCAGTCCGGAGGCGTTGCTGCGCGTCGAGCTTCAGGCGCGCGACCTCAGCGAGGAGGAGAACCCGGATGCGGCCGGCGAGGTGCGCGAGCAGATCACCGCCGCCGTCGCTGCCGAGCACGCAGAGGTCAAGGAGCTCGGCGGGCTCTACGTCCTGGGCACCGAACGCCACGAGTCACGCCGTATCGACAACCAGCTGCGCGGCCGCGCGGGCCGCCAGGGCGACCCGGGAGCGTCCCGCTTCTACCTCTCCCTGGAGGACGACCTGATGCGGCTGTTCCGAGCCCAGGTGGTCGACCGCGTGATGGCGATGGCGAACGTTCCCGACGACGTACCCATCGAGAACAAGATGGTCACGCGCGCCATCGCCTCAGCTCAGTCCCAGCTGGAACAGCAGCACTTCGAGTCCCGCAAGGACGTCCTGAAGTTCGACGAGGTGCTCAACCGGCAGCGCACGCTGATCTACGCGGAACGCCGCCGGGTCCTCGCCGGCGAGAACCTGCGCGAACAGATCATCCATTTCATGGACGACACCATCCGCGCGTACATCACCCAGGAGACCGCCGAGGGCTTCCCCGAGGAGTGGAAACTGGACCGGTTGTGGGGCGCCCTCACACAGCTCTACCCCGTCCAGATCACCATCGAGGACCTGGCGGACGAGCTGGACGGGCGCGCCAACCTCACCGCCGACGACCTGACCGAGGCGATCACGAAGGACATCCACGCACGCTACGAGGAGCGCGAGGCCGAACTCGGCTCCGGCGCCCTGCGGGACCTGGAACGCCTCGTCGTCCTCTCGGTCCTCGACCGAAAGTGGCGCGAGCACCTCTACGAGATGGACTACCTCCGCGACGGCATCGGCCTGCGCTGGACCCTCGGCCGCGAGCCGATCGTCGAGTACGAGCGTGAGGGCTACGAGATGTACGCCGCGATGACCGAAGCCATCAAGGAGGAGTCGGTCGGCTACGTCTTCAATCTCGACGCCTCCGGCAGGGCCCGCGGCGGCCAGGAGACCCTCGAACCCCGTGGACGAGGTGACGCCCTCCACTTCAGCGCCCCCACCCTCGACACGGCGGAGGGTGTGGTCGAGGGCGATTTCACCCCGTCCGACCGGGCGCCGAAGCCCTCCGGGGAAACGGTCACCGACACGAAGCCCGCCCCACTCCACCGGCCCGCCAGGTCGAAGGCGCACAACCGCCGACGACGCAAGCGCTGATGCCCGCTGGGTGCGGGGTGCGTGCGGCCGGTTCAGACCGGCCGCCCTGAGGGGTGCCGCGGCGTGGTGAGGGGAGACGAGAAGGACGCCCTGTCCTGGCGGCGACCCGTTGCGGCGACAATGGGGGGATGACCGACAGTCCAGCTGCTCTCGCTGATCCGCATCTCGTCTTCGACCCCGTGGGCGCAGACGATCCCCGGGACGTGGTGATCCTCGGCTCGACCGGGTCGATCGGCACACAGGCCATCGATCTCGTGCTGCGCAATCCTGACAGGTTCCGGGTCACCGGGCTCTCCGCCGCCGGCGGGCGGGCCGGACTGCTCCCGGAGCAGGCCCGCCGGCTCCGGGTCCGCACCGTCGCAGTCGCCCGCAAGGACGTGGTACCGGCGCTGCGGGAGGCCCTGAGCGCGCAGTACGCAGCCGGGGAGCCGGTTCCCGAGATCCTCGCCGGGCCGGACGCGGCCGTGCAACTCGCCGCCTCCGAGTGCCACACCGTGCTCAACGGAATCACCGGATCGATCGGGCTCGCACCCACCCTCGCCGCACTCGAAGCCGGGCGCACCCTCGCGCTCGCCAACAAGGAGTCGCTCATCGTGGGCGGCCCACTGGTGAAGGCACTGGCCGAGCCCGGTCAGATCATCCCGGTCGACTCGGAGCACGCCGCCCTGTTCCAGGCGCTCGCCGCGGGCACCCGGGCGGAGGTACGCAAACTCGTCGTCACCGCCTCCGGCGGCCCGTTCCGAGGACGTACGAAGGCCGAACTGGCGAACGTCACCCCCGAGGACGCTCTCGCGCACCCCACCTGGGCCATGGGCCCGGTCATCACCATCAACTCCGCGACCCTCGTCAACAAGGGGCTGGAAGTCATCGAGGCGCACCTCCTCTACGACATTCCCTTCGAACGGATTGAGGTGGTCGTGCACCCACAGTCGTATGTCCACTCGATGGTGGAGTTCACGGACGGATCGACCCTCGCCCAGGCGACGCCCCCCGACATGCGCGGGCCCATCGCCATCGGGCTCGGCTGGCCCGAGCGCGTGCCCGACGCCGCGCCCGCCTGCGACTGGTCGAAGGCATCGAGCTGGGAGTTCTTCCCGCTCGACACCGACGCGTTCCCGTCGGTGGGGCTCGCCCGGCATGTCGGGCAACTCGCGGGCACGGCCCCGGCGGTGTTCAATGCGGCGAACGAGGAGTGCGTGGACGCGTTCCTGAACGGCGCCCTGCCGTTCAACGGGATCATGGAGACCGTGACGAAGGTGGTGCAGGAGCACGGCACGCCCCGTACGGGAACCTCACTCACCGTCGCGCACGTCCTCGAGGCGGAGACCTGGGCACGTACCAGGGCCCGTGAACTGACGAACACGCAACAGACGCAACAAAGGCAAAAGACGACGCGGACGACGCGGACGACGACGGTGGAGGCTCGTGCATGACGATCCTGATGATGATCCTCGGCATAGTCGTCTTCGCGATCGGCCTGCTCTTCTCGATCGCCTGGCACGAGCTGGGACATCTCTCCACGGCCAAGCTCTTCGGCATCCGCGTGCCCCAGTACATGGTCGGCTTCGGCCCCACCATGTGGTCGCGGAAGAAGGGCGACACCGAGTACGGGGTGAAGGCGATTCCGCTCGGCGGCTACATCCGCATGATCGGCATGTTCCCGCCCGGCCCGGACGGCAGGCTCGAGGCCCGCTCCACCTCGCCCTGGCGCGGCATGATCGAGGACGCCAGGGAGCAGTCCTTCGAGGAGCTCCGCCCAGGCGACGAGAACCGCCTCTTCTACACGCGCAAGCCCTGGAAGCGCGTCATCGTGATGTTCGCCGGCCCCTTCATGAACCTGATCCTTGCTGCTGTGATCTTTCTCGGCGTGATGATGACCTTCGGCATCCAGACCCAGACGACCACGGTCGGCAAGGTCTCCGACTGCGTCATCCAGCAGAGTGAGAACCGGACGAGGTGCGAGAAGGGCGACGAGGCGGCCCCCGCCAAGGCCGCCGGACTCAAGCTGGGCGACAAGATCGTCGCGTTCGACGGCAAGCCCATCGAGGAGTGGTCCGAGCTCCAGTCCGACATCCGTGCCAACCCGGGCAAGGACGTCACCATCACCGTCGAACGCAAGGGCGAGCGGCTCGACCTGCATACCCACCTGATCCGCAACCAGGTCAGCAAGACCGACGGCAACGGCGGCTACGTCGAGGGCAGGTACGTGTACGCCGGCTTCCTCGGCTTCACACCCGCCTCCGGCATCGTCCAGCAGTCGTTCTCGCAGTCCGTGGACCGCATGGGCGACATGATGGAAAACGGCGTCGAGTCGCTGATCTCGCTGCCGTCCAAGATCCCCGCCCTGTGGGACGCGGCGTTCGGCGACGGCCCGCGCGAGCCGGACTCCCCGATGGGCGTGGTCGGCGCGGCCCGCGTCGGCGGTGAGGTCTTCACCCTCGACATCCCGCCGGAGAACCAGATCGCGATGATGCTGTTCCTCGTCGCGGGCTTCAACCTCTCCCTCTTCCTGTTCAACATGCTCCCGCTGCTTCCGCTCGACGGCGGGCACATCGCGGGGGCGTTGTGGGAGTCACTGCGCCGGAATGCGGCGAAGGTGTTGCGGCGGCCGGATCCGGGGCCGTTCGATGTGGCGAAGCTGATGCCGGTCGCCTACGTGGTGGCCGGAATCTTCATTTGCTTCACCGTGCTCGTCCTGATCGCGGACCTCGTGAACCCGGTACGCATCTCGTAGCCACCCGACGTTCACGACGGCCGGGCACACTCACACGGCGGAGCCCGGCCGCCGGGGACGGTGATGTGCTCGGGAGCCTGCCGGTGCCGTAATCTCGAAGCCTGGAGCCCGCCCGTACCGGGACCCGATCCTGATCCACAACTTGGGGTTGCACAGCAGATGACTGCGATTTCTCTCGGCATGCCGTCCGTTCCGACCAAGCTCGCCGAGCGCCGCAACAGCCGGCAGATCCAGGTCGGAACCGTGGCCGTGGGCGGAGACGCACCCGTCTCGGTGCAGTCGATGACGACGACGCGTACGTCGGACATCGGCGCCACGCTGCAGCAGATCGCCGAGCTGACGGCGTCGGGCTGCCAGATTGTGCGGGTCGCCTGCCCGACCCAGGACGACGCGGACGCGCTGCCGGTGATCGCGAAGAAGTCGCAGATCCCGGTGATCGCGGATATCCACTTTCAGCCGAAGTACGTGTTCGCGGCGATCAAAGCGGGTTGCGCGGCCGTCCGCGTCAACCCCGGCAACATCAAGCAGTTCGACGACAAGGTCAAGGAGATCGCCAAGGCTGCCAAGGACCACGGCACCCCGATCCGGATCGGCGTCAACGCGGGCTCGCTGGACCGCCGTCTGCTCCAGAAGTACGGCAGGGCGACTCCCGAGGCGCTCGTCGAGTCGGCCCTGTGGGAGGCGTCCCTCTTCGAGGAGCACGACTTCCGGGACATCAAGATCTCGGTCAAGCACAACGACCCGGTGGTGATGGTCAGCGCGTACCGTCAGCTGGCCGCCGCGTGTGACTACCCGCTGCACCTCGGTGTGACCGAGGCCGGCCCCGCCTTCCAGGGGACCATCAAGTCGGCGGTCGCCTTCGGGGCGCTGCTGAGCGAGGGCATCGGCGACACGATCCGGGTGTCCCTGTCCGCGCCTCCGGTGGAGGAGGTCAAGGTCGGCAACCAGATCCTCGAGTCGCTGAACCTCCGTCAGCGTGGCCTGGAGATCGTGTCCTGTCCGTCCTGCGGGCGCGCCCAGGTGGACGTCTACAAGCTGGCCGAGGAGGTCACGACCGGGCTGACGGGCATGGAGGTTCCGCTGCGTGTCGCCGTCATGGGCTGCGTCGTGAACGGCCCGGGCGAGGCCCGCGAGGCCGACCTCGGCGTCGCCTCCGGTAACGGCAAGGGGCAGATCTTCGTCAAGGGCGAGGTCATCAAGACGGTGCCCGAGTCGAAGATCGTGGAGACCTTGATCGAGGAGGCGATGAAGATCGCCGAGCAGATGGAGGCCGATGGCGTCGCCTCCGGCGAGCCTTCGGTGGCAGTGGCGGGCTGACGCGGCGCGCGAGCGCTCGGCGCAGGGCTGCAAAAAATGTGGAGGGGATTGGGTGGGGGCGGCGGGGGGCCAAAGAAACCCCGCCGCGACCACCGCCGCCATGCCACCCCCCAGCGCAAGGGGCCGCCCCCGCTACGCCGTCAGGCGTGCGATCGCCTCGTCGACCGTCAGCTCCTCGCGCTCGCCCGTGCGGCGGTCCTTGAGCTCCAGGACGCCCTCGGCGCTGCGGCGTCCGGCGACCAGGATCTGCGGGACGCCGAGCAGTTCGGCGTCGGTGAACTTCACGCCCGGCGAAACCCCCGCCCGGTCGTCCACCAGCACGCGTACGCCCGCGGCACCCAGCCTCTCGGAGACGTCCAGCGCCAGCTCGGTCTGCAGGGCCTTGCCCGCGGCGACCACATGGACGTCCGCGGGCGCGACCTCCTTCGGCCAGCACAGACCCTGCCCGTCCGCCGACTGCTCGGCGAGGGCGGCCACCGCACGGGAGACGCCGATGCCGTACGAGCCCATGGTCACGCGGACCGGCTTGCCGTTCTGGCCGAGGACGTCGAGCTGGAAGGTGTCCGCGTACTTGCGGCCCAGCTGGAAGATGTGGCCGATCTCGATGGCGCGGTCCAGCTTGAGGCCGGTGCCACAGGAGGGGCAGGGGTCGCCCTCCTCGACGACGACCACGTCGAGGAGGTCGTCGACCTGGAAGTCCCGGCCGCAGACGACGTTGCGCGCGTGGGTGTCGGGCTTGTTCGCGCCGGTGATCCAGGCCGTGCCCGGCGCCACGCGCGGGTCGGCGATGTAGCGGACCTTCTCCAGGCCCTGCGGGCCCACGTATCCACGTACGAGATCCTCGCGGCCCTCGAAGTCCTCGGCCGTGACGAGTTCGACGACGGCCGGGGCGAGGTGCTCGCCGAGCTTGCCGAGGTCGACCTCGCGGTCGCCGGGGACACCGACGGCGACGATCTCGCCGTCGACCTTGACCAGGAGGTTCTTCAGGGTGGCGGAGGCCGGGACACCCAGGTGCTCGGCGAGGGCCTCGATGGTCGGGGTGTCAGGGGTGTCCAGCTCCTCGACCGGGCCGTGCTCGACACCCTCCACCGGCTGCGGCGCGAACGTCACCGCTTCGGTGTTCGCCGCGTAGTCACAGGCCGGGCAGTCCACGAAGGTGTCCTCACCGGCGGCGGCCGGAGCGAGGAACTCCTCCGACGCCGAGCCGCCCATCGCGCCGGAGACGGCGGAGACGATGCGGTAGTCCAGGCCCAGGCGCGCGAAGATCTTCTGGTAGGCCTCACGGTGCAGCCGGTACGACTCCGCCATGCCCTCGTCCGTGGTGTCGAAGGAGTACGAGTCCTTCATCTGGAACTCACGGCCGCGCAGCACGCCGGAGCGGGGGCGGGCCTCGTCCCGGTACTTCGTCTGGATCTGGTAGAGCATGACTGGCAAATCCTTGTACGAGGCCACCTGGTCCTTCACCACGAGCGTGAAGATCTCCTCGTGTGTCGGGCCGAGCAGGTACTCGCCGCCCTTGCGGTCCTTGAGGCGGAAGAGGAGATCGCCGTACTCCTCCCAGCGGGCCGACGCCTCGTACGGCTCCTTGGGCAGCAGGGCGGGGAGCAGCACCTCCTGGGCGCCGATCGCGTCCATCTCCTCGCGGACCACGCGCGCGACGTTGTCGAGGACCTTCTTGCCGAGCGGCAGCCAGGTCCAGATGCCGGCGGAGTTGCGGCGCACGTAGCCGGCGCGGACGAGCAGCTTGTGGCTGAGCGTCTCGGCGTCCGCCGGGTCGTCGCGCAGTGTCTTGAGCATCAACCGGGACATGCGCTGGACCTGGGCCATGATTCTTAACTCCTGCTGCGTAAGGGTGATGGCTAGGAGGTTAGCCGGGCGTGCCATCCCCGTGGAAATCGGTTAGTGGCTCGGGCTGCGTCTGCGAAGGGGCAAGAGGGCACCCATGACCGCGTACGGCTTCGGGGCACTGGGGAACATGACGTGCCTGGCCAGGTCCTGGTAACCGAGCGAGTGGTACAGGCCGCGGGCCGGGCTGTCCCTGTCGACGGCCGAGAGGATCGAGCGAGGCTGGTCGGCGCTGTCCGTGATCGTGGTGATCAGGGCGCGGCCGATGCCGCGGTTCTGGTAGTGCGGGTGGACGTGCAGCTCGGTGATCACGAAGGAGTCGTCGAGCCAGGCGTCGTTGCCCTGGCTGCGCAGATAGGGCTCGACGACGGTGGACCACCAGTGCGTACGGTCGTTGGGCATGCCGTAGACGAAGCCGACGAGCCGGCCGTCGGGTGTGGTGGCGCCGAGTGCGCGGGCGCCGGGCTGGGTGAGATGCCGCAGTACGATCTGCCGCCGTACCGCGACCTCGTCCGCCCCGAGTCCGAACGCCACGGCCTGCACGGCGAGTGCCTCGTCGACCCGCGCGGCCAGGTCCAGCGGGCCGATGACGACATCGTCGGGCGTACCAGGGCCCTGACCGGGGATGCGCAGCATGCCGGGAGACTACAGGTCACGTTCGAGCGTCAGAACGGCATGCTGAGGCAGGGCGGGAACAGCACGCCGAGCGGTGCTGGGACAGCGCCCTGAGGCGACGCTAGAAGAGCACGCTCATGAACGCCCCGACCTCCTGGAACCCGACCCTGCGATAGGCCGCCCGGGCGGCCGCGTTGAAGTCGTTGACGTACAGGCTGACGATCGGTGCGACGTCCGCGAGCGCGTACCGCAGCACGGCCGCCATGCCGGGCGCCGCGAGGCCCCGGCCGCGGTACTCGGGCGCGACCCAGACGCCCTGGATCTGGCAGGCATGCGGGGTGGCGGCGCCGATCTCCGCCTTGAACACGACCCGGCCGTCCGGGCCGAGGCGGGCGAACGAGCGCCCGGAGCCGACGAGTTCGGCGACCCGCGCCTGGTACAGGAGCCCGCCGTCACCGGCGAGCGGCGAGACGCCGACCTCCTCGGTGAACATCGCCACGCAGGCGGGCATGACCGTCTCCAGCTCGTCCTTGCGGATGCGGCGGACATACGGATCCGGGGCGATGTCGGCGGGCAGCCGGTCGGTGACCATCAGCGGCTGGTGGGCGCGGACCTCGCGGGCGGGACCCCAGTTCGGTTCGAGCAGCCGCCACAGCTGGGAGGTGGCGTCCGCGGGGCCGACTATCGAGGAGCAGCGGCGGCCGGCCCGTCGCGCCCGCTCCGCGAAGGCGCGCACGGCGCGGGGGGTGGCGCAGATCGGGACCAGGTTGGCTCCCGCATAGCAGAGGGACGTCAGCACGCCGTCCTCGTACCAGCCCCACATCTCACCGCCGAGCCGCCACGGGTCGAGGCCCGCGACCTGCACCCGGGACATCACGAAGGCGTTCGCGACCGGCTCGCGGCCGAGGACGGCGAGCGCGGCGTCCAGGTCACTCGGTTCGAGGACCCTGGTGGTGGTCTGCGTCAACACGTACGGGGGCCTCACCCTGGGGTCTGCTGATCTCCGCACTGTACCTGGCGAAAATAGGCCATGCCGACCCGATGGTGGGGCTGGCCGGGGCCCCGGCGACCCCGCGGGGCGAGGGGGCCTGCCGTGGCTTTTGGGACGGCGCCGTTGCGCGACTCTGTGGTGCAACTGTCGGGCATGACGCCGCTGTTGCCGGTGTACGCAGGTCGTGATCGGTGTACGTCGTGAAAGGCCGCCGCCGGGCGGCCGGGCTGGCCCTGTCAGAGCCAGCCCGCGAACTCCAGCAGCAGCTCCGAGTCCTGGAGCCGGCCCACGCGTCGGGCCCGTACCCCCGACTCGACCGCCCGGAACAGCGTCCATCTGCGAAGCCGCTCCTGGTCCACGTCCAGGGACTCAGCGAGGCGCTTCACGCGGCGGCGCGTGGTCGAGGCGCCGGAGGGGGAGGCGATCAGGTCCTCGACGCGGTCGCGGACCAGGCGGGCCAGGTCGAAGGCGCACTCTCCGACGACGGGATCGGGCCCCACGGCCAGCCACGGACTGCGCTCACCGGCGAGCACCTTGCTCTGCCGGAACGTGCCGTGCAGCAGCAGTTCCTCCGGCGGAGCCACCAGCAGCTCCTCACGCGCCGCCAGCGCCGCGTCGACCAACGGTGTGGCCTGCGCGTCGGCACTTGCCCGCATCGACCGGGCCTGCCGCCCGGTCCGCCCCGCCACGGTCTCGAAGGCGTGCCCGGCCGGCGGCTCGGCCCACAGCCGCCGCAGCACCCCCGCCGCCTCCAGCATCGACTTGGCCTCGGGCAGCGACCGCACCGAAACATCCGGGTGCAGCCGCTCCAGGAGTAGTACGCCCTCTGCGCCGGCGGTGGAGCCGGAGGACTCCAGGAGCCGTACCGCGCCAAAGCCGTCCCAGTGCGCGAGTGCGGCCCGTTCGCTCTCCGGCCGGGCCCGGGGCGGCGCGAGCTTGAGCACGGCAGGCGTCCGGTCCGGCAACCGCACCAGGACCACGAAGCTGCTGCGCCCCCCGGGCACCTGCGCCCGCTCCACGGTCAACCCGCGTAGCGCAACGGCCTGCCGAGCCGCCTCGGGGAGCTTTGCCAGCCAGTCGTCACCGGCCGGTGCCGTCTCGCCGAGGGCCTTGACGAGACGCGGCGGCGGTTCGAAAGCCATACGCGAGCCGTTCCCTTCCCGTCCGCGTCCTGTCCGTGTCCCGTCCGCGTCCTGTCCGCGATGTGGTCTGCCTCACGAGTCTGGTGCCACCGGCACGGCGGAGGTGGCGGCCCGCTCGGCGAGACCAGGGAAGGCTACGCTGCCACCGCGCCAGCGCGCCGCCCGCACCGCCGCCTCCCGCAGCGCCCGAGCGGCATCACGGCGCCGCTCACCCTCGGCGGCCCGCACCAGGTCCGAGTACACACCGGCCACCCGCTCCTCCAGCTCGGCGGCGAGCCGGACCGCCGCGTCCGAGTCCGACACCGGGAACGGCAGCGCGTAGGCGGCCGCCGCCGGCTCGGGCTCCCCGCCCAGATCCCGTACGGCGCGCGCGAGTTCGTCACGCCGGGCCCGATGCGCGTCGTACGCCGCCCGCGCCTCACCCCGCCGCGCCTCGCGCACCGTGCCGCCGACGACCCCGTACCCGTACACGGCGGCATGCTCGCCACCGAGCGCGGCCTGCACGGCCTTCAGCACAGCCGACGCCTTGGCCTTGGTCGTCGCCGTCGTCGTCCTGTTCACCCTCGTCCCTCCGGCACTCCCGTACCCGCTCACTTCGCGCCTTCCCTCAACAAGTAGGCGTGCACGGCACCGGCGGCCGCCACCGAGGCCAGCAGCCGCGCCAGCTCGCCCGGCACCTCCACGAGCGCCTTCGTACGCAGGTCCGCCAGCGCCCGCTCGGCCGAGGCGAGCTCCGCGAGAGCGTCCTCCTCCCGGTCCGGTACACCGGCCGCAGCGCTCGCGGACAAGGAGGGAGAGGCAGTGGGAGCAGCCGATGAGGGCGCAGCACCGGAAACTGACGCCGAAGCCGAAGGACCCGCGGCAGACCGCTTCCCGCCCCCGAACGCCTCGGCATGCCGTACGACCTCCGCCCGCAGCGGCGACAACCGCTCGGCCAGCCCCGGATGCACGGTGAGCACGGCCTCGTACCGCACCGCGAGCCCCGCACTGTCGCGTGCCGCACGCGCGCGTGCCCGGTCGGCGGCGGAAGTCGCCTCGGTGGTCTCGGAGCCGGACTCGGAGCAACCCGCGAGCAGCGCGGCTCCCGCACCGGCGGCTCCGGCGGCTCCGGCGGCGAGCAGGCTCCTTCGGCGCGGCCCGGAGGGCGAACGCGACGGCACGGTGAACGGCAAGGCAGACGTCCTCGGCAGGCTCGTACGAAGAAGGGAAGGGCAGCGTTCCGGAGTTCCTGAGGGCCCGTCTGCCCTGGATCAAGGTACCTGCGGTGTCGTGCCGGTGGACGGCAACACCCTCCCGGACCGGATACCCTTTGACCTGACACGCGACCTACCCACAACAGCACACGCGGCCGAGGAGTCACCCGGATGAGCACCACCCAGAGCGA